>NZ_JBEYER010000031.1:0-65099 GCF_040634005.1 Micromonospora sp. NPDC007271 | reverse complement strand
GCGCTCGGGATGCAGCTGGAGGTCACCCCGATCCGGGGCAACGTGGACACCCGCCTCGGTCGGGTCCTCGGCCCGGACGCCGACCTGGACGCCATCGTCCTGGCCCGGGCCGGGCTCGCCCGGCTCGGCCGGACCGACGTGATCACCGAGACGCTCGATCCGATGCTGATGCTCCCCGCGCCCGCCCAGGGCGCGCTGGCGGTGGAGTGCCGGATCGACGACCAGGACATGGTCGAGCTGCTCGCGGTGCTCGACCACGCACCGTCCCGCGCCGCGGTCATCGCGGAGCGGGCGTTGCTGGCCACCCTGGAGGCCGGGTGCAGCGCGCCCGTCGCCGCCTACGGCGAACTCGCCGAGGGTGATGCCGGTGAGGAGATCTATCTGCGCGGTGCGGTGATCAGCCCGGACGGTACCCGTGACCTTCGGCTGTCCCGCACCGGAACGCCCGCCGACGCGGCGGAGATCGGCAAGGCACTCGCCGCCGAACTCCTCGAACTCGGCGCCGACTCGATCCTCGGCCAAGAAGGACACGCCGGCCCGGGGACCCAGCAATTTGGGAGCACAGAATGACCCGCACCCGTAAGCCCGTAGGCCGTATCGCGTTCGTCGGGGCCGGTCCCGGCGACCCGGGCCTGCTGACCCGCCGGGCGCACGACGCTCTGGTCGACGCCGACCAGGTGGTGTACGACCGGGGAATCCCCGAGCCACTGCTCGACCACGTCCGCGCCCAGGCCAAGTCCGACACCCAGTTCAGCCCGGCCGAGGGCGTACCGGGGGACGTGGCGAAGGTGCTGATCTCCGCGGCCCGCTCCGGGCAGAACGCGGTGCACCTGGTCGCCGGTGACCCGTTCGGCCACGAGTCGGTGGTCAAGGAGGTGCAGGCCGTGGCGCGCACCGCCGCGCACTTCGAGGTGGTGCCGGGCGTCGGCCAGGCCGCGGGGGTGGCCACCTACGCGGGCGTGCCGCTGCCGGGGGTGCGGACCGCCGCCGACGTCGAGGACGTCGCCACGCTGGACTTCGACGCGTTGGCCGCGGCGGTCGGCCGGGGCTCGCTGGCCCTGGCCGTGGACGCCGGCGACCTGGCCGCGATCCGGGACGGCCTGCTGGCCGCCGGGATGGACGGCACCACCGCCGTCGGGGTGACCGGCGACGGCACCGGCGAGACGCAGTACACCACCACGTCGACCGTGGACTCCTTCGTCGCGGCGGCGCTCGGTTTCACCGGCCGCGTCGTGCTCACCATCGGTGCGGGTGTCTCCGAACGCGACAAGCTGAGCTGGTGGGAGAACCGGCCGCTGTACGGCTGGAAGGTGCTCGTACCCCGGACCAAGGAGCAGGCCGGCGTGATGAGCGCCCGGCTGCGGGCGTACGGGGCGATCCCGTGCGAGGTGCCGACCATCGCCGTCGAGCCGCCGCGTACCCCCGCCCAGATGGAGCGGGCGATCAAGGGCCTGGTCGACGGCCGGTACGCCTGGGTGATCTTCACCTCGGTGAACGCGGTGCGGGCCGTCTGGGAGAAGTTCGCCGAGCACGGCCTGGACGCCCGCCACTTCGGCGGCGTCAAGATCGCGTGCATCGGTGAGGCCACCGCGGACGCCGTCCGGGCGTTCGGCATCCAGCCGGAGCTGGTGCCCTCAGGCGAGCAGACCTCGGAGGGGCTGCTGGCCGAGTTCTCGCCGCACGACGAGATCCTCGACCCGGTCGGCCGGGTGCTGCTGCCGCGGGCCGACATCGCCACCGAGACCCTGGCCGCCGGGCTCACCGAACGGGGCTGGGAGGTCGACGACGTGACCGCGTACCGGACGGTCCGGGCCGCCCCGCCGCCGGCCGAGATCCGCGACGCGATCAAGTCGGGCGGGTTCGACGCGGTTCTCTTCACGTCCTCCTCGACCGTGCGCAATCTCGTCGGTATCGCCGGGAAGCCGCACGCGCGTACCGTGGTTGCCGTCATCGGGCCCAAGACGGCGGAGACGGCGACGGAGTTCGGCCTGCGGGTCGACGTGCAGCCGGCCCACGCCTCGGTGCCCGACCTGGTGGAGGCGCTCGCCGCCTACGCCGTCGAGCTGCGCGAGAAGCTGGCCGCCATGCCGGCCAAGCAGCGCCGCGGCTCGAAGGTGCAGGGGCCCACCGCGCTGAGGTTCCGGTAGTCGTAGGGAGAGTCCCATGCCGTACCCCGAGATCCGGCCCCGCCGGCTGCGTCGCAACGCGGCCGTGCGGCGGCTGGTCTCCGAGACCCGCGTCGACCCGGCCGAGCTGGTCCTGCCCATGTTCGTCAAGGAGGGGCTGACCGAGCCGCGCGCCGTCGCGTCGCTGCCGGGGGTGCTCCAGCACTCCCGGGACTCGCTCCGCAAGGCCGCCGTCGAGGCGGTCCAGGCCGGGATCGGCGGGCTCATGCTCTTCGGCGTGCCGGCGTCCCGGGACGAGTCCGGGTCCGGTGGCCTCGACCCGGACGGCATCCTCAACGTGGCGATCCGGGACGTCATCGCCGAGGTGGGCGACGCCACGGTGGTGATGAGTGACCTCTGCCTGGACGAGTTCACCTCGCACGGGCACTGCGGCCTGCTCACCCCGGACGGCGCGGTGGACAACGACGCCACGCTGGAGGCGTACGCCCGGATGGCGGTCGCCCAGGCGGACGCCGGGGTCCACGTGGTCGGGCCGTCCGGGATGATGGACGGCCAGGTCGGCGTGGTCCGGCGGGCCCTGGACGCCGCCGGCCACCAGGACGTGGCGGTGCTCGCGTACGCGGTCAAGTACGCCTCGGCCTTCTTCGGCCCGTTCCGGGACGCGGTCGAGTCGGCCCTGGACGGCGACCGGCGCGCCTACCAGCAGGACCCGGCGAACCTGCGGGAGTCCCTACGCGAGGTCGAGCTGGACGTCGCCGAGGGCGCCGACATGGTGATGGTCAAGCCGGCCCTGCCGTATCTCGACGTGGTGGCGGCGGTCCGGGCCGCGGTGGACGTCCCGGTCGCCGCCTACCAGGTCTCCGGCGAGTACGCGATGGTCGAGGCGGCCGCCGCGAACGGCTGGATCGACCGGGAGCGGGTGATGCTGGAGACGCTCACCTCGATTCGTCGAGCCGGCGCGCAGATCATCCTCACCTACTGGGCGGTCGAGGCTGCCCAACTGCTCCGCCAGCGCCACTGAGCGGTGCCGGGGGGCGCGCCCCGCGACGCTCGGTGCCCCCGCGTGGCTCATCGCGGTGCCCTTCGGTCGGCCATTGCCGATCGTCACTCTGCGTGCCGAAGCTGCGGTCTCCCGGCCCTTCCCGCCACCCGCTTTGCTCTGCAGCCATCCACGCAGCAGCAACCCTCTGTGCCTGATGCGTATCCGGCTGCAGAGCAAAGTGGGGTGAGGGGTGGGGGGACGTCGATGGGGCCCCGGGGGCGTATGCCCGATTCGAGCCTTGTGGAACGGCGGTTCGGCGGGTCTGCGATGGACGGCGACGTCACGAGCGTCACCCACGGTCACTTACACATTGGGTAACCACTGTGCCGCAGGTTGTCCACCGTGGCCGCAGTCGTCCACAGGCGGGCCGGCCGGGGTTGCCGCGGTGCGGCCCCAGGGGAGAACGTTGCGGAGTGACCGATCCCCGCACGCCCGACCGGCCCGCCACCGTCGAGGGCAGCCCCGAGCCGCCCACGGTGCTCACCGAGCCCTTCGACATTCCCTGGCCCGCCGCCGGGATCGTCCGGGCGGTTCGTCGCCGCGCCGACGCCAGCCAGCGTGAGCTGGCCCGGCTCGCTCGGGTGCATCCGAGCACCATCGGCCGGATCGAGGCGGGCACCTTGACCCCGAGCCTCGCCATGCTGCACCGGATCATCAGCGTGGCGGGCTTCCGCCTCGCCGTGGTCGACGAGTCCGGCCGAGTTCTCAAGCCCATGCGCGACCGGGCCGACCTGCGCGACGGGGCGGGGCGCCGCTACCCCGCCCACCTCGACATCGTCGTCGATCCCGAGCCGGGGGAGTGGTGGGCCGACCGGTACGGCCTGGCCCGCCCGCCCGAGACCTTCTACCGCGATCGCGCGGTCCGGGACGCCCTGCGACGCCGCAGCCAGTGGGAGGTGCGGGTGGCCAAGTACCGGGCCGTCCCGCCGCCGCCCGACCCGCAGCGGTGCGGGTACCGGAAGGACCCGCCTCCCGGTCGATGAACCGGGCGACGGGCCGCTACGCGACGGGCCGCTACGCGGCGGGCCGCTACGCGGCGGGCCGCTACGCGGCGGGCCGCTACGCGGCGGAGCGATCCGTCAGTCGTCGTTGAGGATGGTGCCGACGGCCACCGAGCCCGGGAGCCGGAGCTCCGGCACGCCGGTCACGTACAGCCTGAGCTGCTCGTCCGCCTCGACCTTCCGGTCGCCACGGACGGTCACCGGGAAGGCGAGCGACGTCTGACCGGCCGCGAGCGTCCGGCAGCCGACGTACGGGTCGTAGTCCGGGCCGGCCTGCGCGCTGGTGCCGTAGGTGGCGGCGCAGATCAGGGCCGGCTCGGAGAGCGGCCGGGACACGGTCACGGTGAACGTCAGGGCTCTCCCGCCCTTGTCGCCCTCCAGCACCGAGGCATCGGCGACGCTGAGCGAGACGCCGGAGCGGAACCGGGCCACCTGCGGATCGTGGTCGCTGGCAGCCCGGTCACCGAGGCCCGCGGCGTCGGACGGGTAGTCGGCGTTGACGTGCGCCGCACGCACCTGGACCAGATCGCCGTGCAGCTTGTCGTTGACGAAGAGGTTGTCCAGCGTCTGCGCCTGCCCGCCGTACGCGTACGAGTAGGCCGCGGCCGGTACGTCCGCCGCCAGGTCGTCCCAGAGGTTGTGCATCCCGGCCTGGTACAGCGGCCCGAGCTGGTCTGACGGGGTCGGGTCCGCCGCCGTGGCGATCGGGTCGTCCGGACGCGGGAAGACGTTCAGGTCACCGCCGTAGACGATCCGGGCATTCGGATCGCCGGCCCGGATGGCCCGCACCAGCGCGGCCCCGTACGCCGCCTGTTCCCGTCGCTGCCCGACCCGTGTGTCCGGGCCGGACGAGTAGTGGTTGCTGACCGCCCAGAGTGGGTAGTGCTCAGACGAGCCGGGGGCTGCCGCCACGGTGAACCTGGCCACCTGCGGCGCCCGGGTGTAGACGTTGGCGCCGTCCACCCCCGTGGCGCGGTCCACATCGGCCGGGAGCACCGCGTTGAACGCCTTCGGGTTCTGCACGTCCGAGTTGGACGGCAGTCCCGCCGAGCGGTACTGCACCGGCGGAGCGGTGCCCAGCAGCGGGTCGGTGACGGCCGCCTCGGCCAGCGTCAACCGGTCGGTGCGGTAGAGGAACGCCGAGGTGATGCCCCGGGCGTCCGCCCCGGAGCGGTCGTACGCCGCCGTGTAGGCCGGGCCGCCGTTGGCCGCGATGGCCAGTGCCAGCTCCTGGACGGTGTCCGGCGCGCCGTCGGCGTCGTCGGCGTCCCCGCAGATCAGCCTGCCGTGGGCCACCGAGCAGATGTCCTGGTCCTCGGCCTCCTGCACCAGCACCAGGTCCGGGCTGTGCAGGCTGCCGATGATCTGCCGGGCCAGCACGTCGAGCCGGTCGTTGTACGCCTCCTCGCTGTCCGGCACGTAGTCGAACGGCGCGCTGACCCCGGGACAGCCCAGGTTGCCGGCGAAGTCGCAGCCGTCGAACGGGTCGTCCCGGTAGTCGTAGAGGTTCTCCAGGTTGTAGGTGGCGACCGCGATCTCGGCGTCGCGGTCCGCCGGCTGCGGCGGGTTGTTCGCCGCCGGGTCGGCGCCGCCGGTGAGGGTGAGCTGCTCCGGCTGCACGGCGTACTTGCTGAACGCGTACGAGACGGCGCCGTAGGCGTCCTCGGTGAGCGTGTCGTACGTGCGGGCCGCCGGCAACAGCGCGGTGGAGTCCCCGGCGGTCGCCTTCACCCCGCCCGCGCCGAGCAGGATGCGCTGGTTGTTGCCGTTGTCGAAGACGGTGCCCGGAATGTCGTCCAGCGGGTGTGCGTCCCGGTACACCCGGCGGGCGTACGGGTCGGTCCGCTTCATGATCGGGTCCTCGCGGTCCACCACGTAGATCTCGGAGTCGGCGGTGGACGGGTAGCTGTGTCGCGGGGCGGAGACGCCGCTGCCCGAGCGGACCCGCAGCCGGGCGCCCTCGTGCCGCTCCCAGAACCGGTCGGCGGCGGCCGCGTCGGCGGGCGGCACGGCGTCGTCGACCTGCACGGCGGTGTCGACGTCGAGCCCGGAGTCGAGCTTGCTCACCAGGGTGGCGCTGGAGAGCTGGGTCTGGTTGAAGTACTCCGACACCCGGGCGCGCAGCACCACCTCGTCGCCGACGGTCGGGGTGTAGCCGCCGAGCAAGGTGGTGAACGAGCCCATGAAGACGAAGACGCCGTCCGAGGTGAGCGGGTCGCCGTCCTCGGTGCCCCGGCGACTCTGAAGGTAGAAGCCGTGCTGCTCGGCGCCGGCGGAGCTCCGGGTGAGCGACAGCTGGGTGATCACACCGCGCACGTCGTACAGCGCGGAGCTGGTGCCGTTGCCGCTGGCCGGGGCGAGCGGGGAGCGGTCGGTGCGGGGGTCCTCGTCGTCGGCGGTGCGGCCCTGCACCTCGCCGACGGACAGCACGGCGGTGGCGAGCGGGTCGCCTGCGCCGGCGGCGTGGCCGCCCAGCCCGTCGAAGGTGTCGGTGGGGAAGCCGGCCCACTGCTCGGCCGGGTCGAACGCATCGAACGGGTCGGTGTCGCCGGTGGTCACGGACGGGAGCCGGCGCAGGGTGTTGTCGGCGGTGCTGGTGAGCCCCGTGCCCCACTCGGTGCCCGCGTCGACACCGACCTGCCCGATCGAGTCGAGCACGGTGTCGCCCTTGCGTAGCACGATCGCGTCGTAGCCGTTGTGGAGCGCTCCGCCGTACGTCTGGTCGGCCTCGGCGAGGATCGCGGGCGCGGCCGTGGTGGCGGCGAAGACGAAGACGTCGTCGGCGGCGATGGTGCCGCTCAGCGGGATGTTCGTCGGAGTGGCGGCGCCGTCGAGGTAGAGCTGGATCTGGTAGCCGTCGGCGGCCAGGTCGACCGGGGCGCCGCTGCCGTTGTAGAGCTCGATGGCCTTGTTGCTGGCCAGGCCCTCGACGTACTCCGAGATGAACAGGTCGGTGGGCCCGGCGCTGGCCGGGGACGGTGCGATACCGATGGTCGCGACGGAGACGGCGGCGGTGGTCGCGAACGCGGCGAACGTGCGGCGCGGGCGCATCGGGCCTCCACGATGAGTGGACGGGAACGAACGCACGTTAAGCGCCGCCCCGGTCCGGCGTCCATCCCCTGGCCAGCCGGATGATGGGGCAGCTCCTCAGCGTGGGGGGTCGAGGTGGTGGACCAGTTCGGCGACGTCCACGCTGTATTCGCACCACTCCCGGTCGGGACGGTAGCCCAGCTCCGCGTTGACCTTCAGCATCGCCTCGTTGGCCTGCGCGTTCCAGGTCTGCACCTCGACCAGCTCCGGCTCGGCCGAGCGCAGCTCCAGCAGCATCCGTGCCTTGATGGCCCGGTCGATGCCGTAACCGCGGTGGTCGCGGACCACGATGGTGTCGTACTGGTCGGCCCGGGTCGGGTGCTGCGCCGGCACCACCACCTCGGTCAGCCCGGCCACCTCGCCGGTCTGCTCGTGCAGGGCCAGCACGATGTACGGCTTCATCCCCCGCCGGTGCAGCGTGTCCAGGCTGGCCCGCAGCCGCTCCGGGTCGTACGAGCTGGGCCGCAGCTCGCCGTCGTCGACGTCCCGCACCTCGGCCTTGGCCCGCGCGTACGCCTCGATCAGGTCGTCCGGCGGGCCGCCCGGGCAGAACTCCAGGTGGTAGCCGGCGCCGACACCGGTGGCCATCTCGGCCAGCGCCGGCCAGTCCACCGCGTTCAGGTCGAGCACGCTGCGGGTCTCGACGTACTCGCGGGTGAAGCCGAGCGACTCGTAGAACGCCACGGCCGGGGTGCCGCCGACCACCTCCACCCCGATCGACTGGAACCCCTCGTCCCAGACCCGCCGGGCCGCCACCCGGACCAGCTCGCGGCCGAGGCCGGTGCGCCGGGCCGCCGGGTGCACCAGCACCTCCAGCACCCCGATCCCGCCGAGGAGCAGCACGTTGACGTGCCCCGACAGCACGTCCGGGGCGGCGTCTGGGGCCGGCTCGGCCTGGGCGACCCAGGAGATCCGCCGCTCACCGGGCATCACCTCGGAGAGGTACTCCCGCAGCGAGCTCTCCCGCCACGGCGGATCCTGCGGCAGGTCGGCCGCCAACACCGCGTTCAGCGTGCCCAGCAGCGACGCGATCTCGTCGGACGACGCGTTCCGAGGGTCCCACTCGCGCACCATCACCCGTCTAGCTTGCCGGCAACGGCTGCCCGGGGGAAGGGTTCAGTTCTCGAATGTACGCACGTGATCACGTCACGTGCTGGTCAGCCGGCCGTACTCGTTCGCCTTGTCGAAGACGGCCTGGGCGTACCGGCGCACGTCGTTGTAGGAGAGGATGGCGGCCCACCAGTCGCCCGGAATGGTCAGGTTCCGGCCGCCCTTGCAGAGGTACTGGCCGGCGGCCAGGGCGGCGTCGTCGATGTCGTGGGGATTCTTGGTCCCGTCGTTGTCGGCGTCCGCGCCGATCTCCTGCCAGGTGCTCGGGATGAACTGCATGGGCCCGATCGCCCGGTCGTGGACGGTGTCGCCGTCGAGCCGGCCCTGGTCCGTGTCGAGGATCCGCAAGCGGCCGCCCTGCCCGTCCAGGGGGTCGCCGCGGATCTCCGGTGCGGCGACGCCGTTCGGCTGCAGGGTCGCGCCGTTGGCCGAACCGTGCCGCGACTCGACGTACCCGATGGCGGCGAGCGTGGTCCAGCTGAGCTGGCAGCTCCGGTGCGTCTGGCGGAGCACCAGCTCGGCGTAGCCGTACGCCTGCGCCGCGACCACCGGGATGTCGGTCTTCCGGTTGACCTCCGCCGCCCACGCGGCCAGCGCGTCGGCGGGCCGGCCGGTCGGTGCCGGCCCCACGACCGGTCCGGTCGGCTGCCCGACGCCCGGCGGCGTCATGGTGGCCAGGTCGGTCGCCCCGGGCGGCCCGGTGGGGCCGTCGGTCGCCCCGGGGGTCGCGCCGTCCGCCGGGACGCCGCCCGCCGGCCCCGTCGCGGTGGCGTCGACGGCCACCGGCCGCGGCTTGCCGAGGGTCGCCGGCACCAGCAGCGCGCCGGCTGCCGCGGTGGCCGCGACCAGGGCGAGCAGGAAGAGGCCGCCGAGGGTGGTCCGGCCGCTCGGGCGGCGGGACCAGTCCCGGGTGGCGCGGGCCGCGGCGACGGTGAGCTGCCGGGGCGGCGGGATCCGGACCGCGTGCGCGAACGGCACCCGCCGACGTCGGTCGGCCGTCGAGCCGCCCCGCTCGGGGTCCGCGCCGACGGCAGCCTCCGTCGACGGGGAGACAGTCGTGGCCGCTGCCGCTGCCGCTGCCGGTGCCGTGCCGTCGGGGGCGGGCGGGGCGGTGCCGGCCCCGGTGGCCGGCCGGGGACGGGGCACGAGAGCCGGCGCGGCCCCGCCGTCGGGTGGCACGGCCGGTCGCAGGGGCCGAACCGTCGATCGCTCCTCGCCGTCCACCACCCGTCGAGTATCACCCATGACTGTCGTCGCGTCCGGCCCGGCCGTACCCTGGTGGCATGCCCCGGTACGAGTTCCGCTGCCGCGCCTGCGGCGACACCTTCGAGGTCAACCGGCCGATGGCCGAGGCCGGCCAGCCGGCGTCCTGCCCGCAGGGACACACCGACACGGTGAAGCTGCTGTCGACCGTCGCGGTCACCGGCCGCGGTGGCGCCGGCCCGGCCGGCGGGGCGCCCGCCCCGGCCGGCGGTGGCTGCTGCGGCGGCGCCTGCGGCTGCTGACTCCGCTCGCCGGTCCTGGCGGCCTTGCCGCAGGTGATCACCAGGTGTCGATCGCCATCGATTGATACGCGGTGGCGATCAAGCTCCGGTTTGATGACGTGCCGCCGAACAGTCGGATGCCCCCGGCCGCCGGAGCGGTCGGGGGCATCCCGAGGTGCGTCAGTACACGAAGCGCGCCGGGCTGGCCGGGCTCTCGTTCCAGACCCGGTCGAGGGCGGTCACGTGGTAGGTGTACGCCTTCCCGGCTTCCGCGCCGGTGTCCACCCAGGACTGGACGTCGCCGTCCGTGCCGCGCACGGTGCCGACCAGGTGGGACGCGTCGGCGAAACCGCACGCGTCGACGTGGCCGTCGCCGTCGAACCGGTAGATCGCGTACGAGGTGGCGGTGCCGAACGGACCCTTGCCGTTCGCCGGCTGCCGCCAGGTCAGCCGCACGCCGTCGTCCTGCCGCTCCACGCCGGTCACCACGGGGGCGAGCAGTCGCCGCGACGGGAGCTGGGACATCGCCGGCACCAGTGCCGGGCGGGAGTAGTGCTCGGCGGCGTAGATGTCGGTGGCGCCCATCCGGTTCGCCCGCACCTGCACCGCGGAGAAGTGCACGTTGCCGAGCACCTCGGGGTACGAGCGGTTCAGCGTCAGGTGGTCCGACAGCTCGCGCGGGTTCATCCAGTACGACCCGTACGCCGGGTCACCGCTCTTGTAGTCGGCCTGCCCGATGTAGAGGTGGACGTTGGTGCCGCGCACCTGCTCGGCCCACCACGGCACCAGGCGGGCGTAGTCGGCCGCCGGGTACTGGCCGATGTACCAGTACAGCTGCGGCACCACGTAGTCGATCCACTCCTCCTTGATCCACTTACGGGTGTCGGCGGAGATGATGTCGTACGACTGCGAGCCGGTGGTGTCCGAGCCGGCCGGGTCGGCCGACTTGTTGCGCCAGATGCCGAACGGGCTGACCCCGAACTTCACCCACGGCTTGGCCGCCTTGATCTTGGCGTTCATCTCCTGGACCAGCAGGTTGATGTTGTCCCGCCGCCAGTCGGCCCGATCGGTGAAGCCCCGGTTGTACTGGGCGAAGGTGGCGTCGTCCGGCACCTGGTAGGTGCCGCTCGGGTACGGGTAGAAGTAGTCGTCGAAGTGCACGCCGTCGATGTCGTACCGGTTGACCGCGTCCATCATCGCGGTCTCGACGAACTCGCGGACCTCCGGAATGCCGGGGTTGTAGTAGAGCCGGCTGCCGGCGACGCCGGCCGGCGGGTACGCGAACACCCAGTCCGGGTGCTGCCGGGCCGGGTGGTTGGGCGCGAGCTTCGACAGGTCCGCGCCGGCGCCCGGGGCGGGCATCGAGACCCGGTACGGGTTCATCCAGGCGTGGAACTCCAGGTTCCGCTTGTGTGACTCCTCGACGAGGAAGGCCAGCGGGTCCCAGCCCGGGTCCTTGCCGCGTACCCCGGTCAGGTACTCCGACCACGGCTCGTACGGCGACGGCCAGAACGCGTCGGCGGTGGGGCGGACCTGCACCACGACGGCGTTGTGGTTGAGCTGCTGGGCCAGGTCCAGCCAGCCCAGGTACTCCGCCTTCTGCTTGGCGACCTGGTCCGGCGCGGTCTGGGACGCCTTGCTGGGCCAGTCGATGTTGGTCACCGACGCGATCCACAAGGCCCGGAACTGCCGCTTCGGGGTGGCCGGGTCGGTGGCGCAGGTGGTCGAGGGTGTGGTGGTGGCGTCGGTGTCCGCGGCGCGCGCGGGGGTGCCGGCGGCGAGTGCGCCGAGCAGCGCCACGGCCAGCCCGGCGGCGCTGAGCCGAGTTGCCTTCATGCGGTGCGGTCCCTTCGTTGGGCTCCCGGAGGTGTCGGGTGGCGGCGGACACCCCGGCGTATCCGGAAAGATTCGCCGTCGAACATCCGCCGTAGGTAGGAAACTTTCATCAATCCCCGAGGTATGCAAGACCTCTGGGCGGATCGATGCCCAGGCGGGACCGAATGTCCGAGGGCGGGCCGGTGCCCCCGGCGCTGTGTGATCTCGCCCACACGCCGGGTGAGCGATTAGTGGGGCCGGTGCCTGGGTAGCTTGCCCGGTCACCGACCGCCGCCGTGGTGGTCGTACGGCGGGAGGTGATTGGCGTGTCCGTCCTGCGAACCAAACCGATCCGGGACGTGCTGGCCCAGGGTGGCGACGACGGCGGCGGGCCAGGGAGCCGCCTGCGCCGCCGGCTCGGCGCGCTCGACCTCATGGGCTTCGGCATCGGCATCGTGATCGGCACCGGCATCTTCACGCTGACCGGCATCGAGGCGAAGAACCACGCGGGCCCCGGCGTGGTCCTCTCGTTCGCCATCGGCGGCGTGGTCGCCCTGCTCGCCGCCCTCTGCTACGCCGAGCTGGCGTCCAGCGTGCCGACCGCCGGCAGCGCCTACACCTACGCGTACGCGACGATGGGCGAGATCGTCGCCTGGATCATCGGCTGGGACCTGCTGCTGGAGTTCGCGCTCGGCTCGGCGGTGGTGGCCCGCGGCTGGTCCGGCTACCTCGCCGACCTCTTCGGCCTGCCCAGCGCCTGGTTCGCCGAGGAGGGCAGCGTGGTCAACCTCGGCGCGATCGCCGTCGTGCTGATCCTCGGCCTCGTGGCCACCGTCGGCATCCGCGAGTCCGCCCGGGTCACCAACCTGCTGGTCCTGGTCAAGGTCGCCATCTGCGTCTTCATCGTGGTCGCCGGGCTGTTCCTCGTGAAGGCCGCCAACCTCAGCCCGTTCATCCCGGCGGCCGAGCCGGCGGGCGCTGGCGAGGACGGCGTGCGGCAGCCGGTCACCCAGGCCATCTTCGGGCTGGAGCCCTCCGTCTTCGGGTTCGCCGGGGTGCTCACCGCCGCCGCGGTGGTGTTCTTCGCGTACACCGGGTTCGAGGCGGTGGCGAACCTCGGCGAGGAGACCCGGAAGCCGCGCCGGGACCTGCCGCTCGGCCTGCTCGGCACGCTGTTGATCTCCACCGTGTTGTACATCGGCGTCTCGCTGGTCGTGGTCGGCATGGTCCGCTACACCGACATCGACGAGGGCGCACCGATCGCCTCGGCCTTCAAGGCCGCCGGCGCCGGGTGGGCCGCCGTGCTGGTCTCCATCGCCGCCATCGCCGGCCTGACCAGCGTGATCCTGGTCGAGCTGGTGGCCATGGGCCGGATCGGCTTCGCCATCGCCCGGGACGGGCTGATTCCGCCGGCGATCGCCCGGGTGCACCCGCGCTGGGGCACCCCGTACCGGATCTCGGCGATCGTGACGGTCGGCGTCGCGCTGCTCGCCGGCTTCCTGCCGCTCACCGCGCTCGCCGACCTGGTCAGCATCGGCGCGCTCGGCGCGTTCCTGCTGGTCTCGGTCGCGGTGCCGATTCTGCGCCGGCGACGGCCGGGGCTGGAGCGGCCGTTCACCGTGCCGTTCTCCCCGGTGCTGCCGATCGGGTCGGCGCTGGCCTGCTTCTACCTGATGCTCAACCTGTCGGTGGAGACCTGGATCCGGTTCCTCGCCTGGATGCTGCTCGGGGCCGCCATCTACTTCGGCTACGGCCACCGGCGCAACCGGCTCGCCCGCCGCGAGGCCGGCGCGCCGGCCGCCGTCCCCGGCGGCCGGGATCCGGTCGACCAGTTCGGGCGAGGGTGAGCACCACGGACGGCCGATCAGCCCTTGAGGCCGCTGCGGGAGACACCCTGGATGACGTGGCGCTGGGCGAGCACGAAGAGGACCAGCACCGGCACGCTGGCCAGCACGGCACCCGCCATGATCACCGGGTAGTCGGTGTTGTACGCCCCCTGCAACAGCCCCAGGCCGGCCGGCAGGGTCAGCCGCTCCGGGCTGAACAGCACGTAGATCGGCCAGAGGAAGTCGTTCCAGTTGGTGAGGAAGGACAGCACCGCGAGCGTGGCCAGCGCCGGCCTCGACAGCGGCAGCAGCACCCGGGTGAAGACCTGCCAGTGGTTCGCCCCGTCCAGCACCGCGGCCTCCTCCAGCTCCCGGGGGATGGAGAGGAAGAACTGCCGCAGGAAGAACACCCCGAAGGCACTCGCCGCCCCCGGCACCACCACCACGGTGAGGGTGTCGATCCAGCCCAGCCGGTCGGCGATGACGAAGTTCGGGATGATCAGGGAGGTGGGCGGGATGAACAGCGTGCCCACGATCAGCGCGAAGCTCAGCGACCGGCCGCGGAAGCGCAGTCGGGCCAGCGCGTACGCGGCCATCGAGGCGGTCGCCAGCACCAGCAGCGCGTGCAGGGCGGCGGCCAGCATGCTGTTGAGGAACCAGCGCAGCACCGGGTTGGCGTCGTTGTGCAGGATCCCCTCGAAGCCGTACGTGGCGAACGGGCGCGGCAGCCAGCTGGGCGGGATGCGTTGCGCGTCGCCGTAGGTCTTGAGCGAGGTGAGCAGCATCCAGACCAGTGGGGTGACGAACACCAGGGCGAGCAGCACCAGGACGGCGTAGCGCCCGGCGCGACGGAGCGTCGGCATGGCTGTCTCCTCAGTCTTCCCGGTACCGGAAGAACCGGAAGTTGACGATGCTGATCACCGCGAGCGCCAGCGCGAAGAGGATGCTCATCGCCGCCGCCTTCCCGGCGTCGTTGTCCCGCAGACCCTCGTCCACGATCCGCCAGACCACGGTCCGGGTCTGCTGCCCCGGCGCGCCCTGGGTGATCAGGTACGCCTGGCCGAAGACGTTCGCCGAGGCCAGGATCGTGGTGGTGAGCACGAACAGCAGCACCGGCCGCAGCCCGGGCAGGGTGACGTTGCGGAACCGGTCCCAGCTGCCGGCGCCGTCGACCTTCGCCGCCTCGTACAGCTCCGCCGGGATGTCCTGCAAGCCGGCCAGGTAGATCACCGCGTTGAACCCGGAGGTCCACCAGACCGTCACCCCGACCAGCGACACCCAGGCCCACGGCACGTCGGTCACCCACGGGGTGTCCGACGGTAGCCCCACCGCGGCGAGCAGGTGGTTGACCAGGCCCAGGTTGGCGTCGAGCAGGAAGCGCCAGAGCAGGCCGATCACGGCCACCCCGAGGACGTACGGGGCGAAGTAGACGGCCCGGAAGAACGTCCGCCCGGGGAACGAGCGGTTGAGCAGCAGGGCCAGCCCGAGGGGGACCACCACCAGCAGCGGCACCGAGAGCACGGTGAAGGTGGCGGTGGCGCGGACGCTGGCCCACCAGTCCGCGTAGTCGGCCGACTCGCGGTCGAAGAGGTCCCGGTAGTTGTCCAGTCCGACGAAGGGGCGGTGCGGCAGTTGCAGATCCCACTGGTGCACGCTGAGCCAGAGTCCGAAGAAGATCGGCAGCAGGCCGAAGCCGAGGAAGAGCACCAGGTACGGCGCGAGGAAGAGGTACGGGGTGGCCCGGTTGCCCCGGCGCGAGGCTCCCCGCCGGGCCGTCCGCCCCGCCGGGGGCGGCGCGTCCCGGCGCGCCGCCCCGGCCTCGATGACGTCGGCCACCGGCCTCAGCTCCCGTACTTCTTGCGGTTGTCCTCGAGCTGCTTGTCGGCCTTGGCCACGCCGTCGTCCAGGGCCTGCTTCGGCGACTTCTTGCCGAGCGCCGCCTCGTTGAACGCGGTGTAGAAGGTGGTGATCACCTCGCCGAGCCCGGGAGCGGCCGGCGGGAACGCGGCGTACTCCAGCTCGGGCGCGAGGGAGCTGATCTCCGGCAGGGCCTTGAACTCGGCGCTCTCCCGGACGGCCTTGCGGGCCGGCACCTGGCCGCCCGTGGCCCAGTCCAGTGAGTGCTGGCTCAGCCAGTTGATGAAGACCTTGGCCCCGGCGATCTTGTTGTTGTCGGCGCTGCGCTGCTTGACGATGGTGAAGTTGTGCGAGTTGGCCCAGGCCGCCTGCTGGCTGCCGATCTGCGGCAACGGCGCGACGCCCCACTGCACGTCCGCGCTCTTCTTCAGGTCGTTGACCTGCCAGATGCCGTTCCAGTTGAAGGCGTTCTTCCCGCTCTTGAGCGCCAGGTAGTCGGCGTCCTGCCCGACGTTGGCCGGCGAGTGGCCCTGCTTGATCAGGTCGACCAGCCAGGTGCACGCCTCGACCGCCTGGTCGGAGTTGAAGGTCGCCTTCGCCACGTCGGCGTCGAAGAGGGTGCCACCCCACTGGTGCAGCAGGCTGTAGAAGGTCATCCCGCCGGTGAACTGGAACGGGCTCACCCAGAAGCCCTGCACGCCGGACTTCTTCAGCTCGGTCAGCGCCGCCTCGTACTCCGCGCGGTTGGTCGGCGGCTTCTCCGGGTCCAGGCCGGCCTTCTGCATGACCGCCTTGTTGTAGTAGAAGCCGAGCGGGTGCATGTCCAGCGGGATGCCGTACCGCTTGTCGTGGTAGAGGCCGCCCTTCCAGACCGTCGGCGCGAAGTCCGCCTCGCTGAGTTCCAGCGCCTTCGCCACGTCGTCCAGCTCGGTGATCACCCCGCGGGCGGCGAAGGTGGCGAGCTGGTCCATGTGCATGACCGCGATGTCCGGCCCGACCCCGCTGGAGGCCGCGCTCGGCAGCTTGGCGTAGTAGTCCTCCCAGCGGTACGTGTTGACCGCGATGGCGATGTTCTGGTGCTCGGCGTTGAACTGCTCGACGAGCTTCTTGAAGATGTCGCCGTCGCCGCCGGTGAAGCCGTTCCACAGCTTCAGGTCGACCTTGGGGCCGGTGTAGTCCTTGCCGCCGTTGCCGGCGGCGCCGGACCGGTCGGAGCTGCTGCCACCGCCGCAGCCGGTCAGGGTCAGCGTGGCCGCGGCGCCGAGTCCGACGCCGAGGCCGAGCAGGCGTCGCCGGCTCATCTCGTTCTGGATCATGGCTTCTCCTTGGGGGACGGGATCAGGATTCCTGGTTACGGCTGGGCGCCCTTCATTCGGTCCGGAGTGCCGCCTCGCGGCGCGGAGGCCGAATCATGGGTGGAGAAGCGCAGCAGGTTCCAGGAGCAGGCGGGCAGCGCCACGGAGCACCGGCCGCCGTCGAGGGTGGGGGTGGGGAGCCGGCGGGGCGTCACCCGCTCCGGCTCGGCCTCGGTGTTCGTGGCCGCCGGATCGGCGCCGGCGGCGAGGGTGTGGTGTTCCCGGGCGCGCAGGCCGGGCAGCCCGCGCAGGTCCAGGTCGAGGGGAAGGTCGGCCGAGCCGCGGTTGACCGCGAACACCGACAGCTCACCGGTCTCCTCGTCGCGTACGGCGACGGTGTCCAGCACCGGCACGTCGCCGTACTTCCTCGTGGGGTACGTGGGGGAGACCGGCTCGGTGCGCAGCACGGTGCCGCGGGCGTACCGGGCGGTGAGGGCGAACGGGTGGAAGATGCTCTGCCGCCAGGCCGGCCCGCCGGTGCGGGTACGGATCGGGGCGATCACGTTGGCGAGTTGCGCCTGACAGGCCACCCCGACCCGGTCGGCGTGCCGGAGCAGGGTGATCAGCAGATCGCCGACCACCACCGCGTCGACCGCGGTGAAGTCGTCCTCGATCAGCGCCGGCGCCTCGACCCAGCCGCGGCGGTCCAGGTCGGCCTGGAGGCGCGACTGGTACCAGACGTTCCACTCGTCGAAGGAGATCTTCAGCTTCCGCCGCTGCCGCAGCTTGGCGGCCACGTGGTCGGCGGTGGCCACCACCTCGCGGATGAAGTTGTCCATGTCCACCGCCGAGGCGAGGAGGCTGGCCCGGTCGCCGTCGGACGGGTCGTAGTAGGTGTGGGCGGAGATGTAGTCGACGTGTTCGTAGGTGTGCGTCAGGACGGTCGCCTCCCAGGAGGCGAAGGTGGGCATCCCCCGGTTGGAGCTGCCGCAGGCGACCAGGCTGATCGACGGGTCGATCAGCTTCATCGCCCGGGCGGTCTCGGCGGCGAGCCGGCCGTACTCGTCGGCGGTCTTGTGGCCCACCTGCCAGGGCCCGTCCAGCTCGTTGCCGAGGCACCAGAGCCGCACCCCGTACGGCTCCTCGGCACCGTGCTCGCGGCGCAGGTCGGACAGTCGGGTGCCGCCCGGGTGGTTGGCGTACTCCAGCAGGTCGCAGGCCTCCTGCACGCCCCGGGTGCCCAGGTTGACCGCCATCATCGGCTCGACGCCGGCCGCGGTCGCCCAGGCCATGAACTCGCCCAGCCCGAACGCGTTGGTCTCGATGGTCTTCCAGGCCAGGTCGAGCCGGCGCGGGCGGTCGCCGACCGGGCCGACACCGTCCTCCCAGCGGTAGCCGGAGACGAAGTTGCCGCCGGGGTAGCGGACCACGGAGACGCCCAGCTCCCGGGTCAGCTCGAGCACGTCCCGGCGGAAGCCGCGGGCGTCCGCGGCGGGGTGGCCGGGTTCGTGGATCCCGCCGTAGACGCAGCGCCCCATGTGTTCGACGAAGGAACCGAAGAGGCGGCGGTCGGCCGCTCCGATGGTGAACGCCGGGTCGATCGTCAGCTGGGCGTTGCGCACGGATCACCTTCCCTCGTACGGGTGCCGGGTGACTTCGGTCACCCCGTATGACTGGTTTCTACAACGTTGTAACCAACGTTGTAAAGGGATCAACCCGCCGGGGTACAGTGCCGGCAGCACCGACAGGGGAGGACGGGCCAGTGCGACACAGGCTCAAGGACGTCGCGGAACGGGCCGGCGTGTCGGTGAAGACCGTGTCCAACGTGGTGAACGGCTACCAGCACGTCCGCCCGGACACCCGGGCCCGGGTCGAGCGGGCCATCGCCGAGCTCAACTACCGGCCCAACCTGTCGGCACGCAGCCTGCGCAAGGGGCGGACGGGAATCATCGCGCTGGCCGTGCCGGAGCTGGACATCCCGTACTTCGCCGAGCTGGCCCGGCACGTGGTCACCGCCGCCGCCGAGCACGGCTGGACGGTGCTGATCGACCAGACCGGCGGCGGCCACGAGCAGGAACGGAGGGCCGCCAGCGGGATCGGCGACCACCTGATCGACGGGCTGATCCTCAGCCCGCTCGCGCTCACCGCCGACGACCTCGCCAGCCTCGACGGCCTGCCGATGGTGCTGCTCGGCGAGCGGGTCGACCACGGGCCGGCCGACCACGTGGTGGTCGACAACGTGGCCGCCGCGCGGGAGATCACCGCCCACCTGGTCGGGCTCGGCCGCCGGCGGATCGCCGCGATCGGCTTCCAGCGCACCCCCGAGGGCGCCAGCGCCCGGCTCCGCCTGGCCGGCTACGCCGCCGCGCTGGCCGACGCCGGCCTCGGGTACGACGAGCGCCTCGTGGCGTCCGCGACGGCCTGGCACCGGGCGGACGGCGCGGCCGCCATGCGGGCCCTGCTCGACTCGGGCGTACGCCCCGACGCGGTCTTCTGCTTCAACGACACGCTCGCCCTGGGCGCCCTGCGCGCGCTGCACGAGGCCGGGCTGCGGGTGCCCGAGGACGTGGCGGTGGCCGGGTTCGACGACATCGAGGACGGCCGCTTCTCCATCCCCACCCTGACCACGGTCGCCCCCGACAAGGAACGGATCGGCCGCCTCGCCGTCGAACTGCTCGCCGGCCGCCTCACCGCCGACCGGGACGCCCCGCCCCGCGAGCTGGTGGCACCCCACCGCCTCGCCCTCCGCGAGAGCGCCCCCGACCACCCCTGACCGGGCCGGTCGGCGTCAGTCGAAGAAGCGGGCCAGGTGGGACGGGGGCGGGGGCGGTGCGTCGGGGGCGACCGGGGTGAGGTCGGCGAAGATCGAGGCGCCGTCGCAGCCGACGTGCAGCGGGTACCAGCGCGGGGTGCCGGGCGGGCGCTGACCGCAGATGCCCTTGACGGTCTGCACGTCCAGCAGCCGTACGTGGGTCGGGTCGGCCACCGCGTTCACGTGCCGCCACCAGGGGCTCATCACGTGCAGCACGCCATCCGGCCGGAGCACCCGGTGGCATTCGTCGAGCAGCGGCAGGAAGTCGATCAGGTGCTCCAGGATGTGCACCGCGAAGAACACGTCCACCGAGTCGTCGGCGAGCGGCAGCGAGCCGGACAGGTCGGCGACCGCGTCCACCCCGGGCGCCGGGTAGAGGTCCAGCCCCAGGTTGCCCGGCCACTGCTTGGTCGCCCCGCAGCCCAGGTCCACCACCACCGGCGTCCGGCCGGCGACGGCCACCCCGCACCAGACGCCGAGCACCCCGGCGAGGCGGCCCACCAGGTCCCGGACCAGCCGCAGCTCGGCCGGGTCGGCCACCTCGCCGCTCAGGTGGGCCACGCCCCGGTCGAAGCGGACCTCGACGGCCAGCGGGCGCAGCCGCTCGTCGTTCCGGGCCAGGTCGGCCCATGCCTCGGCGAGGAACCCGTCGACCGTCCGGAGCCGCTCCGCCGAGGGTGGGGACTGCGCCATCGTGACCATGCGCCACCTCCGGGCGGCCCGATACCCACATCGCCGCCCGGTATGCCTCGAGCCCCTCCGTCCGCCCGCCGTGAGGCGCCGGTGCTGCTGCGCCACCGACGTGCGGGAGCCCGCTCGGGGGACGTGACGTCAGCCGGCGATCGTGCGGCGGGTGGCCCGGCCGGCACGCATCCGCTGGCGCGGCGGGGCGGGTGCCTTGGGCCGCTTGAGGTGGTACCGGTGCAGCTCGTTGTTGCCCGGCAGCGAGGGGTCCTCGCTCATCGCGACCAGTTCCCAGCCCTGGTCACCGGCCCGGTTCAGGTGGGCCAGCGCGGTGTCACCGTACGGGGTGACGTCGACCATCGAGCCGTCCGGGCCGTACCAGATGAAGACGATCTCCCACCCGACGTCGGTGGTGGCGGCCTGGCGGCGGCGGACCAGCAGCGCGTACTCCCACTTGAGCATGGGGTCATTGTCACCCGGTGCGACCGGGTCGGCACGGATCAGTCTTCGACGATCCGGCCGGCGTCCACCCGCAGCCGCCGGTTGACGCTCACCGCTGCCAGCATCCGCCGGTCGTGGGTGACCAGCAGCAGGGTGCCCGGGTAGTTGGCCAGGGCGGACTCCAGCTGCTCGATCGCCGGCAGGTCCAGGTGGTTGGTCGGCTCGTCCAGCACCAGCAGGTTCACCCCGCGCCCCTGCAGCAGGGCCAACGCGGCCCGGGTCCGCTCGCCGGGGGAGAGGGTCGCCGCCGGCCGCAGCACGTGCTCCGCGCGCAGGCCGAACTTGGCCAGCAGCGTCCGCACGTCCGCCGGGCTCAGCTCCGGTACGGCGGCGCCGAAGGCGTCCACCAGAGGCTCGTCGCCGAGGAAGAGCCCCCGGGCCTGGTCGACCTCGCCCACCACCACGCCCGGCCCGAGCGCGGCGTGGCCCTCGTCCAGCGGAAGCCGGCCCAGCAGCGTGCGGAGCAGGGTGCTCTTGCCGGAGCCGTTCGCCCCGGTGATGGCCACCCGGTCCGCCCAGTCGATCTGGAGATCCACCGGGCCGAGGGTGAAGTCGCCCCGGCGTACGACGGCGCCCCGGAGCGAGGCCACCACGGCGCCGGCGCGGGGCGCGACCGCGATCTCCATCCGCAGTTCCCACTCCTTGCGGGGCTCCTCCACCGCCTCCAGCCGCTCGATCAGCCGCGCCGTCTGTTTGGCCTTCGCCGCCTGCTTCTCGGTGGACTCGGTGCGGAACTTGCGGCCGATCTTGTCGTTGTCGGTGGCCTTGCGCCGGGCGTTCTTCACGCCCTTCTCCATCCAGGCCCGTTGCATCCGGGCCCGGGCCTCCAACTCGGCCCGGGTGCCGGCGTACTCCTCGTACTCCTCCTGGGCGTGTCGGCGGGCCACCTCCCGCTCCTCCAGGTAGGCCGTGTAGCCGCCGCCGTAGTGCCGGACCTGCCGCTGGTGCAGGTCCAGCTCCAGCACCCGGGTCACCGTCCGGGTGAGGAACTCCCGGTCGTGGCTGACCAGCAGCGTCCCGGCCCGCAGCCCGGTGACGAACCGCTCCAGCCGGTCCAGCCCGGCCAGGTCCAGGTCGTTGGTGGGCTCGTCGAGCAGGAAGACGTCGTACCGGCTGAGCAGCAGCGAGGCCAGCCCGGCCCGGGCCGCCTGGCCGCCGGAGAGGCCGGTCATCGGGTGCTCCAGGTCGACGCCCAGGCCCAGTTCGGCGGCCACCTGCTCGGCGCGCTCGTCCAGGTCCGCGCCGCCGAGGTCGAGCCAGCGCTCCAAGGCGACGGCGTACGCGTCGTCGGCGCCCTCGGCCCCGGCGGTGAGCGCCTCGGTGGCCGCGTCCAGCGCGTCCTGCGCCACCGCCACCCCGGTACGCCGGGCCAGGAAGTCCCGGACCGTCTCGCCCGGCCGGCGCTCCGGCTCCTGCGGCAGGTAGCCGACGGTGGCGGTGGGCGGGTTCAACGCCACCGAGCCCTGCTCCCGCGGCTGCAGCCCGGCGAGCGTACGCAGCAGCGTCGACTTGCCGGCGCCGTTGACCCCGACCAGCCCGATCACGTCGCCGGGGGCGACGACCAGGTCGAGGTCGGCGAAGAGCAGCCGGTCGGCGTGGCCGGCGGTGAGGTCCTTGGCGATCAACGTGGCGCTCATGAGGTGATCGAGCCTACCGCCGAGCCGGTCGGGCACCGATCGGATCACCGGTGCGTGGGCGGGCCGATGCTGAGGGAGACTCACTGCCGTGGTGACCACTCTGGCGATCGACTGTGGCGGCGGCGGGATCAAGGCCTCGGTGCTGGACGCCGCGGGGACCATGCGGGCCCGGCCGCTGCGCGTCCCCACGCCGTACCCGCTGCCCCCCGGCCTCTTCGTGAAGACGCTGCTGGGCCTGGCCGGCCGGCTGCCGGCGGCGGACCGGCTCACGGTCGGGATGCCGGGCATGATCCGGCACGGGGTCGTGGTGGCCACCCCGCACTACGTGACCCGGTCGGGGCCGCGCAGCCGGATCGACCCGAACCTGGTCGCCGAGTGGTCCGGGTACGACGCGCGCACTGCCCTGGCCGAGGCGTTCGGCATCCCCGCGCTGGTGCTCAACGACGCCGAGGTGCACGGTGCCGGCGTGGTCGCCGGGACCGGCTGCGAGCTGGTGCTGACCCTCGGCACCGGGCTGGGCAACGCGCTCTTCGACGGCGGGGTGCTCGCCCCGCACCTGGAGTTGTCGCACGCGCCGGTGCGCTGGAACACCACCTACGACACCTACGTCGGGGAGCCGGAGCGCCGCCGCCTCGGCGACGCGTTCTGGTCCCGGCGGGTCCGCCAGGTGGTGGAGGGGCTGCGGCCGGTCTTCCGCTGGGACCGGCTCTACCTGGGCGGGGGCAACTCCCGGCTGATCCGGCCGGAACAACTGGTCCGGATGGGCGACGACGTGGTGGTGGTCCCCAACACGGCCGGGATCGTGGGCGGGGTCCGGGCCTGGGATCTGGTGGGCGACCGGTACGACCCGACCTCCTGAGGCACAACTTCCACACCGGGAACACTCGCGGTCCGGCCGGTGTTGTGCCAGCGTCGAACAAAGGGCGGCGCGGCATGGGGAGGTGGGTCGAGTGGATCTTCTGGCGGAGTACCGGCGGGCGACCATGTTCTTCGAAGCGGGTGACCCGACCGGAGCGGCCCGGCTGCTCGAGCCGATCGTCGAGGCGGAGCCCGGCAACTCCTCGGTGCGGCAGCTGCTGGCCCGGGCGTACTTCCAGTCGGCCCAGCTGAACCGGGCCGAGGAGCAGCTGCGGGAGCTGGTCGACCGGGACCCGAGCGACCACTACGCGCACCACGTGCTGGGCCGGACGCTGGAGCGGCTGAACCGGCCCGTGGACGCGCTGCGGCACCTGCGCATCGCCGCGGCCATGTACTCGACCAACGCCGACTACACGGCGGCGTTGCGCCGGGTGGAGGCCAAGGTCAACGGACGCTGACCGGCCCGGACGGCGACGGGGCGGCCCCGATGGGCTGCCCCTCGCCGTCTCCGGGTCCGGCCGCCCGATGTGCCTACCATGGGCTGGTGAAGCTCAAGCTCGATCTCCACGACATCTACAACAAGGGCCACGAGATCGACCGCGCCCTGCGCGACATCATGGACGAGGCGGTGGCGAAGAAGGCCACCGTGGTGGAGATCATCCCTGGGAAGGGCTCCGGCCAGCTCAAGAAGAAGGTCCTCCGCTTCCTCGACCAGAAAGACGTCAAACAGCTCTACCACCGCGTCGAGAAGGACTCGAAGAACTTCGGCCGCCTCTTCATCCACTTCCGCTGGAAGTAAGAGCCCTAGTCTCCCGACCTCCCACCCGGTCCCTGACACGGCTTCTGACCTGCTGAAACGCCTTCCATCCGTTTTCGGCGTCTTCCGTGGTTACTCGCGCTCGGTTGTGCCGGATCTGTGCTCGCACCCTGAACGTTGGCCACTCGGCGTACCGTGACGCCATGGCCGTCGCCGCATTGATCACGTCGATCGTTGCTGTGCTAGTTGCTGGCACCAGCGCCGCGTTCACCTTCTGGAATGCTCGCGTCAATGCTGCTCGGTGGCGCAAAGATCGAACGCCCCGCTTCGACGCAGACATCGAGGACCGCCGCAGCTGGTACCGGCTACGGCTGAAGCTGACAAGCGCGGAATCGGTCTCCAGCGTCACTGTGACCCTCATGGAGGGCCACGGAGTCTCCTTCACTACCTCGCAGAAGGGGGTCGATCCCATGTCCACGCTGCCGGTCCGGACCGCTACACACGGCGCTTTGCAAACCGGAGAGGTTGCGACGTGGCGTGTCGACCTAGACGAAGACAGGGCCAACAAGGTGACCGTAAGGATTGCTAGCCAGGGGACGAACAGACGCGACAGGTGGACCCAGCTGGTCGAGCTGGATGTGCCCGTAAACGTGCTTAAGACGGTCTTGTAGGCCTCGCAAGGGCTGCAGGCTGCAGTTCACCAACTACAGGTAAGGGGACCTTGGGCGGCCTGGTCATCGGGCCGACCACGCATTGTCAGCTGGGCAGACGTCGTCACCAGTGGTCGTCGTTGGTCGCTCACGATCGGCCTCCGACGGCCTGGTGGCGGCCTGGGCGTCCTGCTTACGGCCGAACTCCGGCTAAGGTGTGGGCCTCGATGGGTAGCCGGCATGAACTACGGTGCGGCCCGTGAAGGCATTCGAGATCATCGCAACTCTTGTGGCGGCGCTCGCGTGGCCAATCGTCGTCCTTGTCGTGATCTTCGTCTTCCGGCAGCCCATCCGACAGCTCGCCGCCCACGATCCTCGACGTCGCCCGCTCAGGAGAGCCAAGGTCGGCCCCGTGGAGATGGAGTGGGACTCTCTGGATGAGGCCAGAACTGAGGCCGCAGCAGACCAGGACAGCCGTCTCGGCAACGGATCACGGGTCAGCGAGGCGTTTGAGGACCTGCTGCCTCTTGCCGGATCTCACCCCACCGCAGCCGTCATGCTGGCTGCGCAGCGGGTAGAAGCAGCGCTCGCGAAGGCGTTGAAGGTCAACGGCATAGATCCCCTCAAGTACTCTTTCGGACACATGGTCAACGCAGCCATGAGGCATGGGCTGATCACTGTTGGGACCGAGAGAGTCCTTCACAACCTGCGTGTTCTTCGTAATCAGGTTGCCCACTCGCACGAGCCAGAGGCGGCCGGCGTAACGCCTGCGCGAGCAACCGACTACGTCACGACCGCCGCCTCAATGGCAGACGTTCTAGCCTCAACCATCCTGCCCCCGGACTTACCCCGCAGTCGTCAAGACCCGCTTGACCCCCGGAGCGGCGCACTTGACCCTGATCCGACCTAGTGATCTTCACCAGCGGGCTACGCCTCCATGGCCACGGCTCGATGGCTGTCGCCTCGCGAGTGCCGTCACTCCTCGCGCCACAAAACTCGGGTCATCGACGACAAGCTTGTCGTACCCTCATGGGATCCTCTGTGCTGTTAGTGCT
This sequence comes from Micromonospora sp. NPDC007271, assembly GCF_040634005.1. Lineage (NCBI taxonomy): Bacteria > Bacillati > Actinomycetota > Actinomycetes > Micromonosporales > Micromonosporaceae > Micromonospora > Micromonospora sp. NPDC007271. The sequence continues at coordinate 39,499 of NZ_JBEYER010000031.1, read as the reverse complement.
GTCCTAGCGACAACAATTGAGGTTGGGCATGACTGATCGAGAACACCAGAGAGCCACGGCCTTAGATCTCGCAGGAGCGGCACCCAAATATGCTGACCTTAGCCCGGAAAAGGCACTAACAGATGCCGAAGAGCTATTCACTCTTTGGAACTGGGTTATCCAGCGAGATACACCAAGAGTAGGCGAATTTCTGCCGCACCTTGACACCGAATCTGGCGCGGAGGAATGGCGCAAAGCGAGCCTCCGGATCGGAGTCAGGTTCGTCCTGGCCTTGGACCGCGCTGAATCGTTGATTGAGTCGCCAGGCTACAGAGGCTGGACACCCTATCTGAGCAGCAATTTCCATGACACTTCCCATGCTGCGGGTAACGTAGATTCGGCCGTGGAGCGTCGACTCCTCAGCGAATATCTCAATGGGCGATGGAACTGTCGGATGATAGAGGTATTGGGATCGGCAGGTGCCGGCATCGCTGAAGATAGTTACGACCTCTTCATATACTGGTCGATACAACACATCGCAGAAGTGTCTACCGCCACGAACCAGATAGAACACCTAAGGCTGGGGGCGGTGATGAATGCCCATCTCGGACGTCGCGCTCGTCACTCTTCGGACAAGCGTGATAAAAAGAACTTTGAATTGCGGGACGCCTTCTTCGGCTCGGTGGTGCATACTCGCGACCTGCACCGACTCGCCTCTCGATCCGATGCTGTCGTTGCTCGGTATGGCGAGAAGCAAGTGGAAGTCCGTCTAGAGCAGCAACTAAGCCTTCTTTTTCAATCTTTGGGCTTCTATGTCGCTGGCACCAGTCGAGCCGAGAGACGGGTTGATCTTATCTGTATCGCACCAGCTCACGGCGGCGCACCCTTCTCGATGCTAGTCGAGGCCAAAAGCTCTAAGGGGAAGTACGCTCTCCCAACCAAGGATTCTAGGGCGCTTGCGGAGTACGTTGATCACGCATCTGCTTTGACCACCGTCCCGCCCCTGAAAGTCGTTCTCATAGTGGGGCCAGAACCATCCGGGACGATCGAAGAGAAGCTTAGGATGCTTGAAGGCGGCATCTCTATTCCTGTTCGCTACTGCGAAGCAGGCTTGCTTGGAAGCCTCCGAGACGCGCTTACTGGACCTGTCCAGCCAAGCCTTTTCCTAAAACATATCCTTGGATCAAGTCCCGTTGTGGACCGTAGTGCAATTCTGCAAATTTGCAGTGCGGACAGTAACCAACGTAAGCTACATACAGATTTCGTTCGAGGACTCCTCGGTGTAATCACGCAGGCTCCTCCATCACCACGATCGCCAGGAGCAGCCTCCAGTTAAGCCAAAAGCCATCCCGATACTCCTATGGATGTCAAGCTCCGTCGACTGCCGTCTCACTGGCGGAGTTTGACTCCTTCGTCCCGAACGAATGATCGGCCGTCGATGAACTGGGCGAGTAGTCCGGGCGAGATGCCGGAGCAGTCCAGCACCGTCCGAGGGCGTCCGGCGTCGGCCGCCCCGGTCGTCACCCAGTTGGTCACCCAGTCTGAGGTTCGTGGTCTACTGACCTGGCATGGATCTGGCGTGCTGCTCCCTCGTGAGCGTGGCTGGCCGGCCACGCCGATGCCGGCAGGAGTCACCAGCAGATCGGGGCCGTTAGCCGGGCCGACTATCAGATGTGCGGTTGCTGGTGAGAGTCCCATCAAGATCTGAAGCCCTCAGCGCTGCTTGCGCGGATTCCCTCATTGCCTCGTCCGCTGAATCTCTGGGGGCTGGCAGTCGCTCGACAATATCTGCCATCGTGCGTAGGTCAGAAATTGAGAGGCGCGCGATATCAACCACACCTTCCTCTTGTGTAACTATCCGCCTTGCCATTTCTTTCCAAACGGTAAGCGCAAGCGTTACGCGTTCTTGCAACTTCTCTTCATCAGTGCGAGAGTCTTCATCCGCCTGTTTCTGCTTGTAAGTCTCGTAGTAAATCTCGCTAATGAGGCTCTGGGCCACTTCAACGAAATCGGCGCTCGGATTGTAGCTGCTTAGCACCCGACGCAAATCATCCTCGTCGTAGAAACCCCACTCGTCGCGACGTACGACAACGTCCGAGAGATGCTTAGAAATCGCAAGACGAACGGATGACTTGTCGTCCATCGGGACATCGGAATGGACTTGCATGATTCCATACGTGCCCTCCGACTGGAGCAATCCCTTCCAGCGTTCAAGGCGTCTGATCCACCTCGGGCGTTGCAGGTTCTCGGTCAGGAGGATGCCCTCAACAAGGACGGGATCAGCTCCCGCCCGAGTGGCTTCATCTCGGGCGAACTTGATTAGGTCTTCGCCTAACTCTTGCCTTGATCTTTTGACTAGAGTATCCGCCGAGCTCGTGTCCCGAGAAATCCGGAGGGCCGCCACAGCCAGCAACGCCACAAATATGGTGGTCCAAAGGGATTTAAAGAATTCATCGATGGGTGGCACAACGGCAGTGAAGGGGCCGGGCCCCAATCCCCCCAGGGCAGCCGATCCAAGCGTTCCAAGCATCGCCGCGATAACCACTAGCGTAGATGGGAGCCGCGTGTGATTCTCAATCCGCACGACGGTCTTGAAGTAGTGAACGACTTGAGTCCGCGCAAGATGAAGCGCCGCACCACCGAGGGCGCAGGCCATCGCCGTCCCGCCAAACGAGCTTACCGTCGTTGAAACCAGCAATGTGACGACGTATGTGGGAACGAACATGAAGGCTAGATATCGGCAGATGTTCCGATTGACGATTAGCCCAACGTCTGCGGAAGCTGAAACGTAGCTTGTTGGCCATTCCGTCCGAACGGCCGCATAAAAGATGAAGAGCAAAGCGGAAATAGCAAGCACACCCGCAGCCGTAACCAACGGATCCCTCACGTTGTCCCCGTCCACCGAGAGCCGACCTAGAACAGCCCTCACATTCTTCCACGCGGATGCAAGTGCCATCCCGTCTGCCATCGACCCGCCCTGCTGGGGAGCGGGCCGCCGCCCGGCCCGCCATGTCAAGCGGACCTTGACGACCGTACGGACGCTGGCGGGTCGGGCGGTGGTCTGCTCGGCTCGCCCCGGGTCGATGGCAGACGGGATGGCCTGCCGCAACCACCCACGGACCGTGACCCGCCGACGGTGCCCCGGCCATCCTGGAGCCGGAGCGCCCCCGCCGGAGGCGCACTAGCCGCAATCCCGCGACCGCCGCCAGCTCGCCGACGCGGCCGGCGTCCGCTCCCCTACGCCGCGCGGGCTCGTGGCCGCGCGGCCTGGCCGGCTGCCGGCCCACCACCACCCGGTCAACGATCCTGTCGTTCTGCGGCGGCCCTCCGGGCTTCCCGCTTTCCGCGCCAGCCGCCGGGCATCAGGCGTGACGGCCGCAGAGCGACAGCGGCAGCGGCCGGCGCGCGCCCAGGCGGCGGCGCGTGCGGCCCGTTCAGGGCCGCCTTGAAGACGTACAGAAACTTTGAACCACTTCGCCGGCAGCCGGCCGCAGTGCCGTCCGGTTGTGCAGTTCTGAGGGGCGAGTGGCGGCGTTATGGTCTAAGCATGTCGCTGGTCTCGTGGGCCTATGAGGTCTCCCGCCAAAACCTGTCGGGCACCTTGCCTCGTCGCTGGGCTCACGTGCAGGGCGTTGCTGCGAAAGCGCGCACCCTCGCCGCGGCTGTTGGTGATGATGCTCCTCTGCTAGAAGCCGCCGCGATCCTTCATGACGTCGGCTACGCGCCTCACCTGGTCAAGACAGGATTCCATCCGCTTGATGGCGCTCTCTATCTGAAGGGTGTAGAAGCGCCCGATCGCCTCGTCCATCTCGTCGCGCATCACTCATGCGCGGTCAGGGAGGCCCGTCTTCGCGGTCTAGAGAGGCAGCTGGCCGACTTTCGGGACGAAGAGGGACCGGTGAGAGATGCCTTGTGGATGTGTGACCTCACCACGACGCCGGACGGAGAGCCCACGGATTTTGCGAGTAGGGTTGCCGAGATCAAGGAACGGTACGGCCCGGATGACCTGGTTACCGTCTTCATTGACAGCGCCCAGCAGGATCTGGCGGATGCCATAGCCAGGACCACAAGCCGACTTCGTGAGTTCGCCGGCTAACCCAGGTAAGGCGTGTCGTTCTCGAAACCGTGCTTGATTCGCAGACGCATGGAGGGGTGGATCGGAAGGGCCTGGATGCTCTCTGGTTCGGCCCATTTCACCTCTGATGATTCGCTGCTAGTTCGCATCACGCCGCCGACCACGCGGGCGCGCAAACAGATCGAGAACTCCTGTCGTACCTCGCCGTTGTCGTAGGCGATCACGTGAGCAGGATCCGAGTAGATGCCAGAGATCCCGGTTATCTCGACGTGAAGCCCGGTCTCCTCCTCGACCTCTCGCACGGCCGCTTGGGCGGTGGACTCCCCAACGTCCTGGGCACCTCCGGGCAAGGCCCATAGGCTGTTATCGGATCGCTTGATGAGCAGGACGCGCCCCCTCTCGTCCTGGACGAAGGCCGTGACAGCTACAACGAGAGAGTTGGCCTGAGGTGCGCGCGGATCGTTCAGATAGTCAGTCTTGGGCACCTATTACCTCCTGCTTTCATCTGGCTTTGTCGATCCCCAGACTGCCTCAAAGCTGTCCGAGTACGTGTCGAAGAGGCCGTAAGTCGAGGTTTTGCGAAGATGCATGGCGGGCGCCATGGGTGCTGTCTTGCCATAGACGTGCGGGTTCACGATCATGTCGTTGTCGAAGCGATAGATCGAGTTGTAAAGCACCGTCGAATGGCTGCGCACCTCAATGCTCGGCACATCGCTTAGTGAGGCGAAGAAGGCATTGGCCTGATCGATTTTCGCCGAGATCGTCTCCCGTCCGATCCCCTCATCGACACTCCGCTGCTTGACCGCACTGCTCTCACGGTCACCCAGCAGTATGCGAATCCTCGCGCCAGATTCGGCCTTCTCGCGCAAGCGGTCCAGGAGGTCCGGCTTCTCTGTCAAGAACATCCCGACGTACACGAGGATGCCGACTTCTGCTATCGCTCCGTCGAGTAGCCGATCCCAAAGGTTCGGTGGTACCGCTCCTCGCCTCGGATAGAAGTGCACCATCCCGGCGGAGTCTGATGCCTCGGCTACAGCTCGTCGGGCTCCGGGCCACAGGTAGTCTTCGTCTTCCTTCAGCCGCTTCGCGATCTTAAAGCGAGTCCGGGGATGCGGGACCCTGCCGGCCAGCCAACGGCTCACGGTTTTGACGTCGCACTCCGTAAGAAGCGCAAGTTCGGCCGGCGATACCCGGGACCGCTCAAGCGCATCTCGCAAGCGATCGTTAGCCATCGTCGCTCCTCCCGAGGGACGTTTTCATCACTATAAACGTCCCAAGCGTCCGTGCAAAGCCGTTCCGACGTCACCTGAGTCGATGTCTCCTTGAAGTGCGAGCGACAAGCCGCACAAGAGCAGTCGTCCACAGGGGACGCGCTCAGAAACAGGAGGTCTGTTGTGAAGCTGTACGTGGACACCAAGGCGAAGCAGGTGACGGTGTCGAAGGACCCGGAGCCGAAGAACGACCAGAACGGCAACCAGCGGTCGGAGAAGGGAACGGGCCGGCTCATGTGGTCGACCCAGGTCTTCGTTCTCGACGAGACGGGCGGTGAGGTCATCACCATCACCACGGCGGGTGAGAAGCCGGGCGTGATGGTGGGGCAGCTCATCGAGGTCGAGCAGTTGGAGGCCATTCCGTGGGCGACCAACGGGCGCAACGGCGTCGCGTTCCGTGCGATCTCGCTGAAGCCGAAGGCTGGTTCGGCGGCCAAGTAGTCCTTCGCACAGTGTGCTGTGTGAAGCCTCGTGGTGTCTCGCCTGAAGCGGCCTACGGTCCGCTGACTGATCAACCTGAGTCCGGGGATGGCTCTGGCTCCCAACGTTCCCGGCCTCGCGGTCACGTCCGGTGACCGCAACCCCGTAGCTGGCGCGGGGTCGGTACTGGCTCCCAAACCTGCCGACCCCGTGCCCTCCAACTCATCCACCCTCACAAGGGAGGACTCATCGTGTCCAAGTCTAGCCCTCGCCGCCCCTTCGGCGGGAAGTCCAGCGGAACGGTGACGGTCATCGAGGCCCAAGTCCACCGTTCCTCCGCACGGAACGCCCGACTGGCGTTCATCCTCACGGCGGTCATCATCGGCCTGCTCTCGGCCGTGGTGGCCGCTTCCTACATGCACCCGATCCTCGCCCTGTTCGTGGGCGCTCTCATCGGCGTTCCCCTCGGTGGGCTCGTCTGGGTGCTGGTCCGAATCTGGCCGGTCCTGCGGCTGCTGTGGTGGTGGACCCCCGAAATCGGGATCACCACCTTCCTCGGCGCTGGCTGGGTCCAGCTGGCCAACCACACCGCCGCCCCGGTGACCGCCGTGGTGGTCGCCCTGGTCGTCGGCGTCCCGGCCGCTGTGCCGGCCCTCCGCCGCACGGTGTTCGGCTGGGCGTTGTGCCTGTTCGTGCGGCACCGGCTGCGTGTGTGTTTCGCGCAGTTCATCATCGCCAACCGCTCCGGCTCGCTGCCGCTGATCCTGTGGGCCAAGCCCACCCCTGTCGGCGAGCGGGTCTGGGTCTACCTGCGCCCCGGCCTGTCCCTGGCCGACCTGGAAACCCGGCTCGACCGCATCGCGGTCGCCTGCAACGCCTCCTCGGCCCTGATCGAGCGGGCCTCGGACGGCAACGCCGCATACCTGCGGTTCGACATCAAACGCCGCGAGGTACTCACCGCCACCGTGGGTTCCCCGCTCGTCGACGTCATCGACCCCGACAGCACTCCGGCAACCGAGCGGACCACCGGCACCGTGCCGACCGCCCTGGACCTGCCCGACGTCGACGTCCCCACCGTCACCATCCCGGCCCAGCCCAAGAAGCCGGCCACCACCGCCAACGGCACCAAGCCCGCGGCCTCCTCCTCAGCTCCCGAGGACGACGTTTCGGACTGGATCTGACTATGACCCAGATCGAGTACGACGAGGCCACCGACGGCTTCTACTTCCACTGCTACGCCTGCGGCCGTGACGGCCGCTCGTGGGACTACCGCCGTGACGCCGAGCTCGACGCCGACCGGCACGACGAGCAACACGACGACGGCCTGATCTGACCGCCTACCCAACCCCGGATGCGAGGAGCCCCAGCGGGCTCGTTCGTGTGGCTCCTCGCGCCCACCAACGCCCAAGGAGGGCAACCATGACCACCACGACACCCGCCCCGACCGCCGGGATACCGGTGGGGCCTGGCCTGTCGATGTTCGACCCCATCTTCGTCGGCATCGACGAGTTCGGTCAGCACGTGAACATCACCCTCGCCTACCGCAACCTCCTCGCCGGCGGCGAACCCGGCGGCGGCAAGAGCGGCCTCCTCAACACGATCGCCGCCCACGCCGCTCTCTCCGTGGACTCCCGGCTCGTGCTGCTCGACGGCAAGCTCGTCGAGCTGGGCCAGTGGGAGGACTGCGCCGATGCGTTCATCGGCCCCGACATCACCGCCGCCTTGACCGTACTGAAGCGGCTGCAGGTCGTGATGAACAACCGCTACGCCTGGCTCCGCGCCCACGGGCGCCGCAAAGTCACCGCCGTCGACGGCCTCTCGGTCATCACCGTCCTCGTCGACGAAATCGCCTTCTACAGCGCGACGGTCGGCACCAAGCAGGAGCAGGAAGAGTTCGTCGCTCTCCTGCGTGACCTGGTCGCCCGGGGCCGCGCCGCCGGCATCCCAGTCGTGGCCGCCACCCAGCGGCCGTCCTTCGACATCATCCCCACCAGCCTGCGGGACCTGTTCGGCTACCGGGCCGCGTTCCGCTGCACCACCCCCAACTCGTCGAACATCGTGCTCGGGCACGGGTGGGCCGAGCAGGGGTACACCGCCACCGACATCCAGCCCACCAACCAGGGCGCGGCCTACCTCATCGCCGAGGGCGGCGTCCCCCGCCGCATCAAGGTCGCCTACCTGTCCGACGCGCAGATCGCGGCGATCGCTGACTACGCCGCCTGGATCCGCCGACCCAACCGCTTATCGACCCCGGACGGGTCGCGTCTGGATCTGGGGTTGGCGGCATGACCACCCGCGAACGTGCCTACGCCAAGGCCAGCAACCAGCGGGCCGCGCAGTACACCGAGATGTGGATCGTCGGCACCCCGGAGGACCTGGCCGTGATGATCCACGCCGCCACCAAGACCGGGCGGCTCGTCTTCGTCTCCGCCCCGCACCAGATGGGCGGGGATGACACCCGTCACCGCCGCTACCTGCGGCTCCGCTCCTCCTGATCGGCCGACAGGACCAGTCCTTCCGCCTGCCAGCAGAGCTGGTCCTGCCGACCTCCCACCAAGCCCTTCTGAAAGGACGTGGCTGCCATGAAGGCTACCCACAACCCACCCACCGAAGTCCAGGTCACACCCGCTGACCACCTTCGGATGGCTGCCCTCTACCTGCGCCGGCACGGCTGGCACCAGGGCACCTACTACGCCACTACCGACACCCCGACCCCGCCGGCCTGCGCCGCCGGGGCCATCGCCATGGCCGTTGCCGGCCGCCGCGCCGACCAGTTCCACGGCCTGGGCTTCGACACCGAGGCCACCTTCCGCCAGACGGTCCGTGTCTTCACCGCCTACCTCGACGACCACGAGCCCATCCGCGCCGTCGACGAGGACGGCTTCCTCGTCGACGAGCACACCTACCCCTTCTCGTGGAACGACGACCCCGGCCGCACCGCCGAGCAGGTCATCACCGCCCTCGACGCGGCTGCTGACGAGTGGGACCGCCTCCACCCCCAGGGAGGCGAGAACCGATGAGCACCGTCAAGCCGACCTTGACGCCCTGCGTCCCCCGTCGCAAGCGGCGGGATGTCGTCGAGAACGACGAATTCGCGGCCTTCGCCCGGCGCATCATCCGCGCCCACGGCCGCCGCGTCGCCACCGGAGACGTCGAAGCACTCCGCGACCTGGTCGCCCTGTCGGCCAACCTCGACGACGCCATCGGTGAAGCCGTCCTCGGGCTACGGGCCTTCGGCTACTCCTGGGCCGAAATCGGTGCCCGGCTCGGCATCTCCCGCCAGGCCGCCCAGCAGCGCTGGGGAGGCCAACCATGACCACCACCTACGACCCGGCCGGCACCGTGACCGGCTTCCCCACCTATCCCTACCTCACCGCCCCCGCCGGCCTCGCCACGCGTCGGCAACTGCGTGCCGCCGGCCTCCGACCCGGAGGGCACGACCCGGTCGCCCAGATCCTCTGGCGGCGCGGCAAGCGCGTCGCCTACCTCTACCGCCTCGACCTCGCCGCACCCAAACGGACCGCCACCCCCGCCCAGCGGGAGGCCATCAACAAGGCCCTACGCGCCCGACGCACCTGCCGCCACTGCCAGCAGGTGAAGCCCTACTACATGCCCCGCCGTACCGGCTCCTGCCTCGACTGCACCCCGGGAGGTGCCCGATGACCACCGCCACCGTGAACCTCGCCGCTCAGGAGCGGATGACCCCGGACGACTACGTCGTGACCGCCCTCGCCGCCGACTTCGCCGCACGCGGTGAGCTGTCCTTCGAGCGGTTCCTGTCCGGCTACTACGCCGAGAGCCTGCGCATCGTCCAGGAAGCCCACCTCGCCGACTGCGCCGTCCCCGACGGCCACGGCTGCAACACCTGCGCCGGTATCCGCGTCGGCCTCGCCGGCCTGGCCGCCGAACAACGTGCCGTCACCTCCGGGGAGGTGACCACCCATGGCCGCTGACCGGGCTACCACCGGCACCCGCGTCGAGGGTGTCGTCCTGGTCCTCATCCTCCTCACCGTCGCCGGCTTCGCCGGTGCCGCCTCCTTCACCCACGTCAAGGACTGGACCCTCGCCAACTCCCCCACCGGGACCGGGGAATGGTTCGGCTGGGCCAACGCCGTCATCTCCGAACTCGTCCCCATCGCCTCCCTCCTGACCATCCGCCGACGCCGCCGTGCCGGCGCTCCGATCGGCTACCCGCTGTTCCTACTCATCGCCGCCGCCGGCCTCTCCCTCGCCGCCCAGTTGGCGGTCGCCAAACCCGGCCCCTCCGGCTGGCTCCTCTCGGCCGTGCCGGCCCTCGCCTTCATGGCCCTGGTCAAACTCGTCCTCGCCCCCGCCCCCATGCGGGAGCACACCACCCCGCCGGCTGAGCCGGCCGCTCCGATTCGCGTCCAGGTGGCCGAGCAGGTCACCGAGCCGGCACCGCCGGCCGCCATCACCCACGCACCCGAACCGACCCCAGCCACCGAGCCGGCCACCACGCCGGTTGCCGATCCGGAGCCCGTCACCGTGCCGGCCCCGGAGCCGGTCGACGTCCCTACCCACCTGCTGCCCATGGCCCGCTTCGCCGCCGTGCAGCACGAACAATCCACCGGCAACCCGATCACCCCGGCCGAGCTGGCCGACCGCCTGGACGTCGCCCCGGCTGTTGCCGGGCAGCTCCTCACCACCCTGACTGGTGGTGCCCGATGACCATCTACCTCGTCGACGTCGAGCAGGTCATCCACACCTGCCCCGCCCACACCAACCCGCACCCGTACGACATCCGCCGGACCGTCGTCGACGTCATCCCCGGCGGACCCTGCCGGGCACCGGTCACCATCCGCTGCGGCGAGGTGACCACCACCATTCCCTGCTATCGGCACGAGCCGGCCAAGCGCCAATGCGGCGCCTGCCGGGTCATCGTCACCGAACGCACCATCACCAACCACCACGCTGCCGGGGTGGCGGCTTGATGGCCTCGACGCTGGACCTCACCCCCCGCGCTTCGGCCCGGGGGGTGGGCTCGAACGCCGACACCATCGTCTACGGCTACACCGCTGCCGGCTCCGCGTTCGAACGCGCCACCCGACCCGACTACTTCGGCTGGATCGAACACGTCCGGGCCGCCGCCGGCTGCACCCGACCCATCCGGCTCGCCGGCCAGCTCCTCACCGTCGACCCGACCACCGGCCGCGTCCTCGACCAGCGGCACACCGACCGCATGCCCGACTCGGTCATCTACACCGCCTGCGGCAACCGCCGCGCCACCGTCTGCCCCTCCTGCGCCCAGACCTACCAACGCGACGCCTTCCAACTCCTACGCGCCGGCCTAGTCGGCGGCAAAGGCGTCCCGGAAACCGTCGCCTCCCATCCGGCCGTGTTCCCCACGTTCACCGCCCCGTCCTTCGGGCCGGTTCACACCCGGGTGGTCAAGCGGCACACCTGCGGCAACCGGAAGCGCTGCGACTGCCGGCCCGAGCCGTGCCACGCCCGCCGCGCCACCGACCCGACCGCCGGCCTCTGCCCCCACGGCCGCCCCGCCGTCTGCTGGGCCAGACACGAGACGGGTGACGCGGTGCTCGGGCAGCCGTTGTGCCTGGACTGCTACGACCACGACCACCAGGTCGTGTGGAACCTGTTCTCGGGCGAGCTCTGGCACCGCACCAAGCAAGCCGCGGAACGCTGGCTGGCCAAACTCGCCCGACGCCGCGGCATCCCCCGCGTCGAGATCACCACCGCCTCCGGCAAGACACGGAAGGTCCCCCCGGTGCGGCTCTCGCCCGGAAAGGTCGCCGAACTTCAGGCGCGGGGAGCGGTGCACTTCCACGCCATCGCCCGCCTCGACGGCGTCAACCCCGACGACCCCGACGCGATCGTCCCGCCTCCCGCCGGGTTCACCGTCGACGACCTCGTCGACGCGCTCCGGCACGCCGCCGAACAGATCGCTTTCCACACCCCGCCGCACCCCGACCGGCCTGAGGGGTGGCTCATCGGCTGGGGCGAGCAGCTCGAGATCCGGCCGATCGCCACCACGGGAACAGGTGAGGTCACCGATGGGATGGTCGCGGGCTACCTTGCCAAGTACGCCACCAAGAGCACCGAGGCCACCGGGCACACCTCCACCCGCCTCGACGCCGAATCGATCGGGGACTACGCCGACCCCGACGGCGACCACACCGCCCGCCTCATCGACGCCTGCTGGCGCATCGGCCGACCCACCGCAACCCCGGTTCCCCTGTCCGAGCGGCCCCGCGAGCAGCGCCCCCGGCCCGGCTTCGTCCAGCGTTGGGAGTGCCCCGACTGCGGCACCCACACCCGCTACGCCGCCTGCCCCGTCTGCGTCGCCGCCCGTCAAGCCGCCCTTGACACCGAACCGACGAAACCCGCCAGCGCCAACCCTTACGCCCGGCTGCGGCGGTGGGCGCACATGCTCGGCTACGGCGGCCACTTCCTCACCAAGGGCCGGCGCTTCTCCGTGACGTTCCAGCTCCTGCGCGACACGCGCGTGAACTTCCGGCGGCATGAGGACCAGGACCAGGAGCACGCCACCGCCAGCGGCCCACCCACCGACCACGCCGACGACGACACGCCCCTCATCGTCGGCACCCTCACCTTCGCCGGCGTCGGCTGGCACACCACCGGAGACGCCCTCCTCGCCAACACCGCCGCCGCCCTCGCCCGCGAACGACGAACCACCGGCCGCGAAGAACTCGCCCACGAACTCAGCACCAACCCGGCCGGCACCGTGCCGGCAGCCGCGTAACAACACAGACGATCAGTGAGGAGTACAAAACCAATGGTTAGGCCCGCCATCGAACCGCTTTGGACCGTCGAGGAGGTCTCCGCCTACCTTGGCGTGCCCGTCGCCACGCTGTATCAGTGGCGCCACCGTCGCGTCGGCCCGCGCGCGTCTCGCGTCGGTCGGCATCTGCGCTACGACCCGGCCGACGTCCGCGCCTGGCTCGTTGAGAGGCAGGCGGCCTGAAATGCCCGTCGATGATCTGTGGTATCTGGGCAAGCGCGGTTCGGACGGCAAGCGGCTACCCTCCAAGCGACACGGCCGGGGGAAGCGCTGGCGGGTCCGGTACGTCGACGACACCGGCCAGCCCAAGCAGAAGCTGTTCGAGCGCAGGGCCGACGCGGACCGGTTCGACGTGCACACGCGGGCCGATGTCTCCAGGGGCCAGTACGTCGACCCGGCCGCCGGCAAGGTCACCGTGACGGCCTACGGCGAGGAATGGCGCAAGCACCAGTTGCACCGTGATGCGACTGCGGCGCGCATCGAGATGACTTTGCGCGTGCACGTTGAGCCGATCCTTGGCCGGATGCAGCTCGCGCAAGTCCGCCCGTCGCACGTTCAGGCGTGGGTGAAGGACCGGGCAAAGGTGCTCGCGCCGTCCTCGCTGCGAGTCGTGTACCACGTGCTGGTCGGCATGTTCGACGCGGCGACACGTGACCGGGTGATTGGGCGTAGCCCGTGCGTCGGAATTCGGCTACCGGAGATCGAGCGGGCGGAGAGGTTCATTCCCACGCCCGACCAGGTGCATGCACTCGCCGACGCGTTCAGCGTCAAGCCGAAACCGGGTAAGCCGAGCCGGGAGCGGTACCGGGCGCTGGTGTACCTGGCTGCAGGCGCTGGCCTGCGTCAGGGCGAAGCTTGGGGCCTGGAGCTGGAGCACGTCGACTTCCTGCGCCGGGAGATCCGCATTGTTCAGCAGGTTGTTACCCCGCCGGGCAAGTCGCCGCGGCTTGCGCCACCGAAGACTGCGACCAGTCGGCGGACCGTGGAGATGGGCCAGGTGGTCGCCGATGCGCTGGCCCAGCACATCGAGATCTTCCCGCCGGTCGACGTGGAGATTCTCGATGAGACGAACCCGCGCAAGCCGGTGACTCGCAAGGCGAAGTTGCTGTTCACGAGCGGCCGGGGCAACCCGATCCAGCGGACCGGGTGGGCGTACCCGTGGAAGAAGGCCGTGGAAGCGGTCGACGGGGTACCGGAGAGCTTCGGCTATCACGGGCTGCGCCACTACTTCGCGACGTTGTTGATCCACGGCGGGGCGAGCGTGAAGACGGTTCAGATGGCGCTGGGGCATGCGACGCCGATGATCACCCTGAATACGTACGCGGGGGAGTGGCCAGAGGCGATCGATCGGACGCGGAATCTGGTCGACGCGGCCCTATCTGGCGCTCGGCTGGCGGTGGCCAGGTGATGGACCGAGCTGTGCCCGATCTGTCCCCGCGATCCTGGGTTGGCGTTGCGCCGCAGGTCAACGCGCTGATCTGGTCCGGTTCACACACTTCCGCTGGAAGTAGTGACGACCTGGCCCCTGACCGGGCCGACGGGATGGCTGAGGAGCAGCCGAGGGTGGGGCAGGTCGAATGAGCGACGAAGCTTCGTCCTGTCGATCTTCGGCAGCTGGCCCTAGCGTGATCGCATGGATCTTGTAGAGGTACCGGTGGAGGCGACCTTCGGGCTGCGGCGCGGCGTGCTGGGTTGGGAGGTGCCGTCGGCTACGCGCATCCAGGGCGACCGGGCAGCCCACCTGGCGCTGCTGCACGAGGATGCGGTTGCCGCCGTGGTTTCCCATGCCACCTGGCCCTGCCCGGACGAGCCTGCGGTGCCGGCCCGGTACTTCTTCGGGATGGCGGTGGACGCCAGCTACCAGGGCCGGGGGTGTGGTCGCCGGCTGCTGGCTGCGGTTGCGGAGCGGGCGCGCGCGGTTGGCGAGTCTGTCATGTGGGCGGAAGCGCGAGAGTCTGCCGTCGCCTTCTACGTGGCCTGCGGTGCCCGTGCCACCGCGCCCTACGTCGAGGACGTAGCCGGCCTGGCCGTCCGCCGCGTGGTGTTCACGCTTTAGTCGAAGCTGCCAGCCTCAAGATCATGCCGTTTGTGGGCCCTTCAGTCGATCATCCGTCGGACGGGTCCAAACCGGACAGACTCCCTGCCTGTGCCCTCCGAACGGGGTGCCATCGGCCGTTCGTTGCCCGAGGAAGATCGTTGTCTCGGGGCGAGTGCCGGGTTAGTTGATCTTCAAATTGCCTGCGCTGTGGCACTGTCTGCCCGGTCGCTTCCCCATGGGGGCGGCGCCGTGAGCTGAACAGAGAGGCACAGTTACATGTCGCAACAGGCCCCGACCCCTCCGCCGGGGTACGCCGCCGCACCCCCGCCGAAGAAGGGGATGTCGACGGGGTTGAAGATCTTCCTGATCATTGTCGGTCTGGCCGTCCTGCTCTGCGGTGGCGGCTTCGTGGCGTGCACCGCCCTGGTGGGCAAGGCGGCCGACGACATCAGCAAGAGCCAGGAAGCCAAGGCCGGGCACGTCGAACTGAAGTCGTGCGAGGCGGAGTCGACCGGTGACCTCCTGGCGAACGTGAAGTTCGAGGTCGAGGTCAACAACACCAGCAAGGACCAGAACACCTACCTCGTCGACGTGTTCATCCTCGACGACAAGGGCACCCGGGTAGGCAACACCACCAGCATCGTCTCCGACGTGCGGCCTGGCCAGAAGGCCGTCGAAGAGGGCGTGGTCCTGCTGAGCCAGAAGGTGTCCGGCGAGGTCACCTGCAAGATCGACAAGGTTTCCTGAACGGCGACGGCCGAGGCGCGTCACGCGCCTCGGCCGTCGGCAGCAGATACCGACTAGATCGGGTACGTGCGGGCCACCGCCAGCAGGTCGGAGGTGTGGGAGCCGGCCACGCCGACGGCGGCCGGCCGGGGACGGAAACCGGGGATGCCGTCCAGGCCGTCGCTGGCGTCCATGGCGCGCAGCGAGACCCGCTCCGCGCGCGGCACCACGGTCAGCGTGATCTCGATCCCCTCCGGCGGTGGGGCGTGGAAGACGATTCCCAGACCCCACCGGTGAGACAGGGCCTCGTCGGCCGTGGGCTGCTTGCCCACCGGCACCGCCCGGCCGGCCACCTCGGCCCGCTTCACCTCGGCCGTGGCCGCGTCCACGTGCAGCGAGACCAGGCGTACGGACCGCTGCGGGACGAGGCGCACCCGGAGCGTCCGTTCCCCGGCGGCGGTGGTGTCCGAGAGCACTTCGACCGCTGGCGCCGGCAGGTCGGCCGCCGGCGCCGGGGCGGTCCACACCGATTCGTCTGCGCCGCCCACGGCGGGGAAGAACCACCACACCGACTCGGGCGAGTGCCCGAAGGCGTATCCGGCCGTCCAGGGCTGCGGGTGATCCTCGTGGCTGATCCACTCGGCCTCGCCGGTGTCGGTGTCCAGGGCGTACATCAAGTGGCTGGGCACGGGGTGGGCGGCGTCGAAGCGGTCCACGGCCAGGCCGACCCCGGCGAGCACCACGGCGGCGAGCGCGGTGGCGGTGGCCGGCAGCGCGCCGAGCCGGCGGGCCCGGAGCGCCACCAGGCCCCGCTGGCCGCCGGCCTGCGGGTGCAGCAGGTCGACCACCGGCAGCGCGGCCAGCCCGAGCAGCACCGCGAAGAGGGCGGCCACCCCGCCCATCGCCATGCCGAGCGCCGGGAAGAGCAGCACCACGCTGGGCAGCAGGACCACCACGGCCACCGCGCCGGCCAGGGTCACCGCGACCACCGGCCACGGGCCGTCCAGCCGGGTGGCCAGCGCCGCCAGCCCGGCGAGCGCGCCGGCCAGCGCGGGCAGGGTGGCAAGGTACGCCCCGCCTGGCACCTCGGCGGCGAGCAGCACGCCGAGCAGGGCCAGCCAGGCCAGCCCGCCGAACGCGAGGGCGGCCGGGCCGACCCGGCGGCGGGCCAGCGCGTACCAGGTGAGGAGGACCGCGGCGGCGAGCGCCAGCACGGCGAGCCGGTACCAGACCGGCCGGTACGGGTCCAGCAGCCCGGCGTAACCGGGACGGATCGCGGTGATCGCGGCCCAGAGCAGCCACGCGCCCAACGGGGCGACCACGATCGGCACCAGGGACAGCCCGAAACCGGCGGCGAGCCGGCCGGCGGTGGCCCGGCCGCGCCGGACCAGCAGCCAGCCGAGCGCCCCGACGGCCAGCAGGGCGGCCAGCGCCAGCGGCAGGGTGAGCCAACCGGGATAACGGATCAGGCCACCCGGCACCGGGAAGTAGGTGGCGTCGTGGCCGGACCGCAGGTCGCTCAGGTCGGTGCGGCCGAACTCCCGGGCCAGGCCGAGCGCGTTGTCCCCGTGCATCTGGAGGCTGCCCCGGTCCAGCGCGGCCGGGGTGTCCAGCGGGGTGTGATAGACCGCGGCGCCGTCGATGTACGCCGAGTTCAGCCCGACGAAGTCGTGGTCCAGGAAGGCGGTGAAGTCGGTGTCGTTCGGTAGCGCCCGGTAGATCTCCACGGCGAACGAGGTGCCCACGGGGTGCGGCGCGGCCCGGCCGAAGACGTCCACCAGTTTCGCGTTGTTCCGGGACGTCTCGAACATGATCACCGGGCCGGTGCTGCCGCGCGCCTCCAGGTTGAGCACCACCCCGCCACCGGCGGCCAGCGGGTGGCCGGCGGCGAACGCCGACGCGCCGCAGAGGCAGGCCTCCTCGGCGTCGGTGAGCACGAAGACGATGTCGTTGCGGGGGCGGGGGCCGGCGGCGAGTGCCCGGGCCACCTCCAGGATGCTGGCGGTACCGGCCCCGTCGTCGTTGCCGCCCGGCCCGGACTGCACCGAGTCGTAGTGGGCCACCAGGAAGACCCGTCCGGTCGAGGCGGTGCCGGGCAGCCGGGCCACCACGTTGCGCACCCGCGCCAGGGTCGCCCCGCCGGCGGCCCCGCTCAGCTGCCCGGCCTCCGGGGCGACGGTGTCCTGCACCTCGGTCTCCAGGCCGAGCCCGCGCAGCACGCCCACCAGATGCTCCCGGACCTGGTCGTTGGCGGCGCTGCCGGCCACGTGCGGCCGGGCGGCGATGACCTTGACGTGCCGGTAGGCCCGCTCGGCGCTGAACCGGTCCGCCGGCGCGTCGGCGGGGCGCGGCGCGGGGGTGGCCAGGCCCACCAGGACACCCGCACCGACCGCGAGCAGCGCGGCGAGCGCGGCGACCGCGGCGGGCAGCCGGCGGCGCGGCCGGGCCAGCGCCCGGTCGGCGGGGCGGGTCAGGGGTACGCCCACGGCAACTCCTCGGGGTGGTCGGGGTGGGCATCATCCTGCCCCTCCGGTGCCCGTCGTGACACTGCCCGCTCAGCCCGTCGCCGGCCGACGCGCTCCGTGTCCGACCGTGGTCGGGGCGTAACATCGGTGACCTGTCCTGCGGTCGTCCGCGGCGTGGGCCGGGCCCCGCCCGCGCGGCCTCTGGTCGTGTTGTGTGCGACCGTTGTCTGATACAGGATCAACAGGGCACTCGGAAGGAGCCCGACATCACCAGCGAACTCCCGCGTCTCGCGGCGGTGGCCCGGCCGCACCGGGGGCCCGGCATGGCCGGTCCGCCCGTCGTGCCCCGGGCCGTCGCGCCGGGCGGGCACGTCACCAACCTGCCGCCCGGCGAGCGGCTGCGGGTGCTGCTGGTGGAGGACGACGAGGGCGACGCCTTCCTGGTCGGCGAGCTGCTCGCCGAGACCAACTCGATGATCGATCTGCTGGTCGCCACCAGCCTCAGCGAGGCCCGGCAGCGGGTGGCGGGCGTCGACTGCGTCCTGCTCGACCTGGGCCTGCCCGACGCCCAGGGCCTGGACGGGCTGCGCCGGGTGCTGGAGCTGGCCGGCGGGGCCGCGGTGTGCGTGCTCACCGGCCGCTCCGACGAGCACCTGGGCATCGTCGCGGTTGCCGAGGGCGCCCAGGACTACCTGGTCAAGGGGCAGGTCGACGGCGTCCTGCTGACCCGCGCGCTGCGCTACGCCGTGGAACGCAAGCGGGCCGACGAGAACGCCCGCCGGCTGCGCGAGGTGGAGCTGCGCCAGGCCGAGTCCGCCCGCCTGGAGCGGGGACTGCTGCCGCAGCCGCTGATGACCACCGACCAGGTGTCGGTGCACACCTTCTACCGCCCCGGCCGGCACGCCGCGCTGATCGGCGGCGACTTCTACGACGTGGTGCAGACCCGGCCGGACCGGATCGACCTGATCGTCGGCGACGTCTGCGGCCACGGTGTGGACGAGGCCGCCCTCGGCGTCGAACTGCGGGTCGCCTGGCGGGCGCTGATCCTGGCCGGGGTGCCGGACGAGGAGGTGCTGCCCGCCCTGGAACAGGTGCTGATGAGCGAGCGCCGGCTTCAGGAGATCTTCGCCACGGTGGCGACCACCCGCCTCGACCTGGCGGACCGGCGGGCCATCGTACGACTCGCCGGGCATCCGCCGCCGCTGCTGCTCAGCGGCGGCAAGGTCGCCCCGGTGCCGGCCCCGGGCGGCCTGCTGCTCGGCGTACGACCGCGCCGTCCCGTTGCCTTCGACCTGGAGTTCGACGCCGATGACTGGTCTCTGCTGATGTACACCGACGGCCTGATCGAGGGCCGGGTGGGCACCGGTGACGACCGGCTGGACGTACCCGGCCTCACCGAACTGCTCGGCGACCCGGCCAGCCGGGGGGTGCCGCTGGCCGAGCTGCCGGCCTGGCTGGTCGGCCGGGCCGAGCAGATGAACGGTGGCCCGCTCGCCGACGACGTCGCGATGCTGCTGGTCAGCCGGGGTGCTGGCCGGTGAAGGCGGACCAGGAGGGCTGGACCCTGCGGCGCCGGGTCGGCGCGCTGCTCAGCGTGGTCCTGGTGCTGCTGCTCGGGCTGGCCGCGGCCGAGGCGCTGGTCGCCGAGAAGAACCGGCAGAACATCGACGCGGTCCTGGTCAGGACCGCTCCGCTCCAATTGCAGAGCCAGGAGCTGATGAGCGCCCTGCTCGACCAGGAGGCCGCCGTCCGCGGGTACGCGGTGAACGGCGACCGCAAGGACCTCGCCCCGTACGACGCGGGCCTGCGCCGGGAGCGCGACACGGTTGCCTCGATGGAGAAGCTGGCCACCGACTACCCGGACGTGCGGCGCGAGCTGGCGGTGGTGGAGCAGCGGGCGGCGCGGTGGCGCACCGACGTCGCCGAGCCGGTGATCAGCACGATCGAGCGGAGCGGCCCGGAGGCGGGGCAGGCGCTGATCACCGACCAGACCCGGCAGCAGTTCGACGCCGTCCGGGCCTCGGTCGACACGCTCCAGGACGAGATCCTCGTCGTCCGGCAGCGGACCGCCGACGAGGTCAACCGGACCGGCAACCTGCTGGTGGTGCTGCTGATCGCCGCCGCCCTGGTGGTGGCGGTGGCCGGGGCGCTGCTGCTGCTCTCGCTGGACCGGATCCTGATCCGGCCACTGGCCGCCCTGGCGGGCCAGGTACGCGAGGTCGCCGACGGCGACTACCGGCACCACATCGAGGGTTCCGGGCCGCCGGAGTTCCGCCGCCTCGCCGAGGACGTCGACGGCATGCGGAAGAAGATCGCCCGGGAGCTGGACGAGGTACGCGAGGCCCGCGAGCGCATCGAGTGGGTCAACAACCAGCTCCAGAAGCAGGCCGAGGAGCTCACCCGCTCCAACCGCGACCTGGAGCAGTTCGCCTACGTCGCCTCCCACGACCTGCAGGAGCCGCTGCGCAAGGTGGCCAGCTTCTGCCAGCTCCTCCAGCGGCGGTACGCGGGCCAGCTCGACGAGCGCGCCGACCAGTACATCGCGTTCGCCGTGGACGGCGCGCAGCGGATGCAGCGGCTGATCAACGACCTGCTCGCGTTCTCCCGGATCGGCCGACTCACCACCGGCTTCACCGAGGTCGACCTGAACAAGGTGATCGGCGACGTGGCCGCCCAGACCGAGGCCGCCCGCCAGTACGCCGACGCCGAGCTGACCTGGGACGAGCTGCCGGTGATCCGCGGCGAGGAGCCACTGCTGACCAACCTGCTGGCCAACCTGGTCAGTAACTCGATCAAGTTCCGCCGGCCCAACGTGCCGCCAAGGGTTCACGTGTCGGCCCGGATGCTCGACGACGAGTGGGAGATCACCTGCCGGGACAACGGCATCGGGATCGAGCCGGAGTTCGCCGACAAGATCTTCGTCATCTTCCAGCGGCTGCACTCCAAGGACGCGTATCCCGGCACCGGCATCGGCCTGGCCATCGTCAAGAAGATCGCGGAGTACCACGGCGGCCGGGTCTGGGTGGACACCGGCGGCGAGGAGGGTACGACGGTCCGGTTCACCCTGCCCGCGCTGCCCGCGGCTGGTGCGGAGTCGACCGGGGACCCGGCGTCGGCGGAGGACGGGGCTGTGGCCACGGTCGGCCGGCAGCCGGAGGCGGGGCGGGGGGAGACGTCCGAGGAGACGGCCGGGGACGCGGCAACGGGTGACATGAAGGAGGCGGTGGGATGACCGCGCCGGCAGACGGCAACAGCCCGATCGAGGTCCTGCTGGTCGAGGACGACCCGGGCGACGTGCTGATGACCCGGGAGGCGTTCGAGGAGCACAAGCTCCGCAACCGCCTCACCGTCGTCTCCGACGGCACCGAGGCGCTCGCCTACCTGCGCCACGAGGGCCGGTACGCGGACGCGGTGACCCCCGATCTGATCCTGCTCGACCTGAACCTGCCGCGGATGGACGGCCGGGAGGTGCTTGAGGCGATCAAGAAGGACGAGCAGCTCTGCCGGATCCCGGTCGTGGTGCTCACCACCTCGCAGGCCGACGAGGACATCCTGCGCAGCTACCAGCTGCACGCCAACGCCTACGTGACCAAGCCGGTGGACTTCGAGCGCTTCATCTCGGTGGTCCGCCAGATCGACGAGTTCTTCGTCAGCGTGGTCAAGCTGCCGCCACGTGGCTGACCGGCTGCTGGAGGAGGTCGGCGCGCTGCTGCGGGAGGCCGCGTCGGACGTGGTGGTGCCGATGTTCCGGCGGCTCGACGACGCCGACATCAGCGAGAAGGCACCCGGCGAGGTGGTCACCGTCGCCGATCGGCGGGCGGAGGAGCTGATCTCCGCCCGGCTGCGGCGGCTGCGCCCCGGCTCGGTGGTGGTCGGCGAGGAGGCGGTCGCCGGGGACCCGGACCTGCTCCGGCACCTGCGGGGTGACGGGGACGTCTGGTTGGTCGACCCGGTGGACGGCACCTCCAACTTCGCCGCCGGCCGCCGTCCGTTCGCCCTGATGGTGGCGCTGTTGACCGGGGGCGAGCCGGCGGCCTCCTGGGTGTACGACCCCCTGGACGGCATCATGGCGGTGTGCCGCGCCGGTGTGGGTACCTGGCTGGACGGGACGCCGGCACGCACCAGCGGGCCGGCCCCGGCGGTGGACGCGCTGCGCGGCACCGCGACGACCCGGTTCCTGCCGCCGGCCGTGCGGCGGACCGTGGCCGCCGGCGGCGGGCGGATCGGTGAGCTGCTGCCCGGTCAGCACTGCGCCGGCCGGGAGTACCTGGACATGCTGACCGGGGCCCAGCAGTTCGTCCTCTTCTGGCGCACCCTGCCCTGGGACCACGCGCCCGGCACCCTGCTCGTCCGGGAGGCGGGCGGGGTGGCCCGCCGGTTCGACGGGACGGACTACCACCCGGCCGACGGCGACCACGGCCTGCTGGTCGCGTCCAGCCCGGAGATCTGGGACGAGGTCCGGGCGGCGCTGCTGGACGGCTGACCACACCGGCCGCCGGCCGCTGGCCCACGTGGGCCGCGGGCAACGGGCCGGCTCAGCGCACCCTCGGGCAACGGACCGCTCAGGGTCCTCGGACAACGGGCCGGCTCGGCCGTGCTCGGCACGTCGTCGTGACCGGGCCGGCACCCTGCGTCGATGCTCGGTGCGGTCGGTGGCCGCGGGCCTGGCGTGGCCCGCGTGGTCCGGTATGGTGACCGGCGGTCGACGGAAGGACCCTTTCGTGCCCAGGACCAGGCTCATCCGGCGGCGCGTCCGCCGACCGTTGCTCACCCTGCTCGCCGTGGTGGCCCTGCTGCTCGGCGCCGGCCTCGCTCCGGCCGGGCCGGCCGTCGCCGCGCCCACCCCGAACGCCCCGAACGAGGGCGGCACCAAGCAGCTCCGGGAGGCCCTCGAGGCGGCGGCGAAGGGCCACATCGAGGCCAAGGCCCGGCTCGACAACTCCAAACGCCGACAGACCGAGCTGACCGGGCAGCTCAAGCAGCTCGAGGTGCGGCTGGTGGAGTTGACCTCGCAGGTGGGCGAGGTGGCCGCCCAGTCGTACCGGCTGGGCCGGCTGACTCCGGTGTCGGCACTCCTGGCCAGCTCCGACCCGAGCTCGTTCCTCCAGCGCGCCAGCGAGCTGGACGTGATGGCCCAGCGGGACAGCAGGCGGCTGCGTGACCTGAACGAGGCGAAGACCGAGGCGGCCCGGGCCAAGACGGCCATCGACGCGGAGGTCCGCGAGCAGCGGAAGCAGCTCGCCATCCTGGCGAAGAAGAAGCGCGACGCCGAGGTCGCGCTGGCGAAGGTCAGCTCGGGCAGCAGCGCCGGCTTCAGCGGCGGCTCCACGTCGGCCAAGCCGGCCCCGCGCAACCCCGACGGCTCGTGGCCGTCCGAATCCTGCTCGGTGAAGGATCCGACCACCGGGAGCTGCATCACTCCGCGTACCCTGCACATGCTCCGGCAGGCCCAGGCGGCCGGCTACAAGCGGCACGTATCCTGCTTCCGCAGCGGCGGCGGCGGCGAGCACCCGAAGGGGCGGGCCTGCGACTTCTCCGCCGCCACCGGCGGCTTCGAGGATCGCTCGGCCACCGGCGGCGACAAGGCGTACGGGGACAGCCTCGCCAGCTACCTCAAGAACAACGCGAGCAAGCTCGGCGTCATGTACGTGATCTGGTACCGGCAGATCTGGATGCCGAACACCGGCTGGCGGTCGTACAGCGGGGGTGGCAGTCCCGCCGCCGACCACACAAACCATGTTCACGTCTCCATGTATTGATCCCTGCGCCGTCCCGGTTGCGTAGCATCGCGACGGTGAGCAGCACATCGTCCGACGTCGTGGTGGACCCGGCACCGAGCGCGCCGGCCCCGCGGGCCCTGCCGAACGGGCTCGCCGCGTTCCTGGTCTTCCTCTCCAGCGGGGCCGTCCTGGTGCTGGAGACCGTCTCGCTCCGGCTGGTCGGCCCGTACGTCGGGGTGACTCTCCAGGTGACCAGCTCGGTCATCGGCATGGCGCTGGGCGCCATCGCGTACGGGGCGTGGATGGGCGGGTGGCTGGCCGACCGGCGGGATCCGCGCGGCCTGCTCGCCCCGGCCCTGGTGCTGGCCGGCATCGCCACCGCGATCACCCTTCCCATCGTCCGGTACGCCGGCGAGGCGCTGCGCGGCGGCGCGGCCAGTGCGGTGCTGCTGCTGACCGCGCTGGCGGTCCTGGTGCCGGCGGGGCTGCTCGCCGCGGTCACCCCGCTGGTGGTCAAGCTTCAGCTCGCCGACCTGCGCCGCACCGGGCAGGTGGTCGGCCGGCTCTCCGGCATCGGCACGCTCGGCGGCATCACCGCCACCCTGGTCACCGGCTTCGTGCTGGTGGCGGCGCTGCCCAGCACGGTGATCGTGCTCGGGCTGGCGGCGGTGCTGGGGGCGACCGGGCTGGCGCTCGGGGCGTACCTGCGGCGGCGGGCGGGGGCGTTGCCCGGCCCGGCCCGGGGGAAGGCCGCCCTGGCAGTGGTCGGCCTGGCCGCGGCGGGGCTCGCGGCGGTCGCCCCGAACCCGTGCGACGTGGAGACGGCGTACCACTGCGCGAAGGTGCAGGTGGACCCCCGGTGGTCGGAGGGGCGCTACCTGTACCTGAACTCGGCGCAGCACTCGTACGTCAACCTGGCCGACCCGACCCACCTGGAGTACGCGTACACCCAGTGGATCGGCCTGGTGGCGGACGTGGCGACGCCGACGGGGCAGCGGCTGGACGCCCTGCACCTGGGCGGCGGTGGCTTCACCGTTCCGCGCTACCTCGCCGCCACCCGGCCCGACACCGACAACCTGGTCTTCGAGATCGACGGCGGGCTGGTCGACCTGGACCGGCGGGAGCTGGGCGTGCGCACCGGGCCGCGGCTGCGCGCCACGGTCGGCGACGCCCGGGTGCTGCTCGGCGCCGAGCCGACCGACAGTCGGGACTTCATCGTCGGCGACGCCTTCGGCCACCTGGTCGTGCCCTGGCACCTGGCCACCCGGGAGATGGCCGCGGAGATCCGCCGGGTGCTCCGGCCGAACGGGATCTACGTGCAGAACGTCATCGACATGCCGCCGGGCCGCTTCATCCGGGCCGAGCTGGCCACGGTGGCCGCCGAGTTCCGGTACGTCGCGGCGATCGCCCCGCCCGGCGCGTTCGCCGGACGGCAGGGCGCGAACTTCCTGATCGTCGCCGCGGACACGCCGCTGCCGCTGGCCGCGATCCAGGCCCGGCTGCCCACCCTGCCCGACGAGGCCGGCCTGATGCACGACGCCGAGCTGGCCGCATTCGTCAAGGGCGCGCTGGTGCTCACCGACGACTACGCCCCGGTCGACCAGCTGCTGGCGACCGCCTGAACGGGTGACTTTCCTGACCGATTCCGACCCGGCAGGTGTACGACGGCCGGCCGCGGGCAACAGGACCGACCATGGGTGGACCGGTCAGGGACGGCGCACGGCTGTTGGGTGAGCGGTACCGGCTGATCGAGCAGCTCGGTGCGGGCGGCATGTCGGTGGTCTGGCGCGGCTACGACGAGGTGCTCGGCCGCCAGGTGGCGGTCAAGGTGCTCGCCTCCCGGCTCGCCAGCGACAAGGCGTTCCGGCACCGGATCCGGATCGAGGCGCAGGCCGCCGCCCGGCTCTGCCATCACAACATCACCAACGTGTACGACTACGGCGAGTCCGAGCAGGACGGGCTGACCGTGCCGTACGTCGTGATGGAACTGGTCGACGGCGGCCCGCTGAGCAGCCGGCTCGGCCGCGGCGGGCAGCTGCCCTGGCGGGAGGCGGTGACCATCGGCGCGGAGGTGGCGTCGGCGCTGGCCACCGCGCACGCCCGGGGCGTGGTGCACCGGGACGTCACCCCGGGCAACGTCATGCTCACCCCGACCGGGGTGAAGGTCGTCGACTTCGGTATCTCGGCGCTGGTGGGGGAGAGCGACAAGGGCCCCGACGGCGCCCTGCTCGGCACCCCCGCGTACCTGGCGCCGGAGCGGCTGGACAACGGCCAGGTCTCCCCGGCCACCGACGTGTACGCCGTCGGCCTGCTGCTGTACCGGATGCTCACCGGCCGGCTGCCCTGGCAGGCCAGTACCACCACCCAGATGCTCCGGGCGCACATGTACCACGACCCGGACCCGATGCCGCCGGTGGTCGGGCTCCCCGAGGCGATCGAGGAGCTGGTCCGGCGCTGCCTCGCGAAGCGCCCGGAGGACCGCCCGGCGACCGCCGAGGTGGCCCGTACGCTCGCCGACGCGGCGGGGATCGCCGCGATCATGCCGGTCTCCCCGGCCCTCGGCCGGTTCGACCAGACGCTGGTGGAGAACGCCGGGACCACCATCCTGCCCTGGTCGACGGAGACCGACGCGCTGCCCTTCTCCGCCCTGCGTACCCGTACCCGGCGGGCCGCCGCACGGCGACGCCGGCTGGGGGCCGGGGTGGCCGCCGCCGGACTGGTCGCGGTCACCGCCGCGATGTGGGGGGTGACCTCGAAGAGCCCGGCCAGCGGCGGCGCCGAGCCGGCCGAGGCCCGGATGAGGATGCCGCAGCAGCCCCCCTGCGCGGTGGACTACGTGCTGCGTCGCGACTCCGGCGAGGACTTCGCCGCCGACCTCACCCTCACCAACACGGGCGGCCGGGAGCTGCGCGACTGGACGATGAGCTTCACCTTCCCCGGCCGGCAGACCGTCACCACGGCCCAGCCGGCCGTACGCCAGCAGGGGCGGACCGTGCTGCTCCAGGCGCCGGCCACGGACGGCGTGCTGGCTCCGGGCGCGTCGAAGAAGGTCTCGCTGACCGGCCGCTACACGGGTGGCAACCCGCTGCCGGTCGAGTTCAAGGTCGGCGAGAGCACCTGCGGCGTGCAGGTGTCCGGGGTGGCCGGTTCGACGCCGTCCACCGCCCCGGCGACCAGGGCCCCGACCAAGGCACCGGTGAAGACCACCACGGCGAAGAGCGGTGGCGGCCAGGTCAAGCCGGCGAAGCCGAAGAAGGCGGAGAAGGCGGGGAAGGCGGAGAAGCCCCGCAAGGGCAAGGAGGACAAGAAGGGAAAAGGAAGGTGACGCTCAGCCCAGCGCGGCGAAGCGCTGCACCTGGGCGATGCTGCCCTCCACGATGAGCACGCTCTCGGGTTGCAGCACCGTGTCCGGGCCGGCGTAGCGGAACCGCTCGCCCGGAAGCTTCGCCCCGACCACCATCACCCCGTACCGGTCCGCGGGGCTCAGCTCGCGCAGCGGCCGCCCCACCAGGCTCGGCGGCACGCGTACCTTGGCGATCGCGAAGTCGTCGCCGAACTCGATGAAGTCCAGCATCTTGCTGACGATCAGGTGCGCGACCCGCTCGCCGGTCTCCGCCTCCGGGAAGATCACGTGGTGCGCGCCCACCGAGTCGAGGATCTTCGCGTGCTTCTCGGAGGTGGCCCGGGCCCAGATCTGCGGGATGCCCAGTTCGGTGAGGGCCAGCACGGTGAGCACGCTCGCCTCGACCGAGGCGCCGATGGCCACCACCACCCGCCGGAAGTCCGCCACCCCGAGCTGGCGCAGCACGCCCTCCTCCGTGGAGTCCGCCTGCACCACCCGGTCGAACCGCGCGGACCAGCGCTGGACCTGGTCCGGGTTGCGATCCAGGGCCATCACGTCGTGGTCGAGCTGTGCCAGCGAGTTGGCCAGGTGCGAGCCGAACCGGCCCAGACCGACCACCACGATGCCGCTGTCGTCCGTTCTTCTAGCCGACAATGGGTTGCTCCTCGGGATAGCGGTACCGGCGTCGCCGGGTGTTCAACGCGATCGCGGACCCGAGGGTGAGCGGGCCGACCCGGCCGATGTACATGAGCCCGGTCAACAGGTACTGGCCGGGTGGCTTCAGTTCCGCGGCGAGCCCGGTGCTCAGGCCGGTGGTGCTGAACGCGGACGTGACCTCGAAGAGCGCCTTGTAGTAGCGGATGTTCTCGGTCAGCACGATCACCGTGACCGTGCCGGCGACGACCACCGCGACGCTGAGCAGCGCCACGGTCAGCGCCTGCCGCTGGCTGGCGGTGGCCACCCGCCGGCCGCCCACCGTCACGTCCGGTTCGCCGCGCAGCTCGGCCCAGATGACGAAGGCGAGCAGGAAGAAGGTGGACACCTTGATCCCGCCGGCGGTGCTGGCGCTGCCACCGCCGATGAACATCAACACGATCAGCAGGGGGTAGCTCTCCTCGGTGAGTCGGTCGACGTGGATCACGTCGAAGCCGCCGGTGCGGCTCAGCGCGATCTGGGTGAACGAGGCCAGCACCTTCCCGCCGATGCCGAAGCCGCCGATGGTGTTCGGGTTGCGCCACTCGTTGACCAGCAGGGCGGCGAAGCCGAGCAGGATCAGCGCGCCGCTGCCCCAGATGGTCAGCTTGGTGGCGATCGCCCAGTGGCCCGGCCGCCGCCAGGCCCGTACCGCCTCGAAGAGCGCCGGGAAGCCCAGCCCGCCGATGATCGCGCCCAGCCCCAGCGGCAGACCCACGAGTGGATCGCGCGAGAACCCGACCAGGCCGTCCGAGTAGAGACTGAAGCCGCCGTTGTTGAACGCCTGGATCGAGTCGAAGGCGGCGAACCAGAGGGCCCGGCCCGGCGGGTAGCCGTAGGTCAGCCAGAGCCGTCCGCCGATCACCGCCGTCATCACCGCCTCGGTGACGAAGACCGTCGCCGCGATCCGGACGAGCAGCTGGCGGACGTCGCCGACGCCGAATTCCGCGGTCTCGGCCTGCACCAGCAGCCGGTTGCGCAGGCCGAGCTGCCGGGAGACCACCAGGATCACCAGCGCCGCGCCGGTCAGGATGCCGAGGCCACCGAGCTGGGTGAGTACGGTGATCATCGCCAGCCCGAAGTTGGTCCAGTAGTTCGGGGTGTCGTTGACCGCCATGCCGGTGACCGAGACGGCCGAGGTGGCGGTGAAGAGCGCCGTGACGAACGGGGTGTACCGGTGGTGGCTGGTGGCCCAGGGCAGCATCAGCAGGCCGGTGCCGAACAGGATCACCGCCAGGAACCCGAACGGCACCAGCCGTACGGGGTGACGGAGCAGCCGGCGCACCAGGTCATCTTCCGTCCGGAGATTCACCGGCAGGACAGGAACCGACCAACTGGCGGTCAACCACGACCGGTCTGCTGGGCGTACCCATCGACGACAGGAGACGGCGTTGCGACGTACCCTTTCTGCCCTCGGCGTGGCCGGCGCGCTGCTCGCGGCGGCCGTGGTGGTGCCGGCCGTGGCCGCCCAGGCCGAGCCGGAGCCCCGCGCCGAGCAGTCCCGCGCGACCCAGCGGCCCATCGTGAACGGCCACCGGGGGGCCAGCGGCTACCGCCCGGAGCACACGCTGGAGGCCTATCGGCTGGCGATCCGGATGGGCGCCGACTACATCGAGCCGGACCTGGTCTCGACGAAGGACGGCGTGTTGGTCGCCCGGCACGAGAACGAGATCTCCGGTACGACCGACGTGGCCGCCCACCCTGAGTTCGCCGACCGGAAGGCGACCAGAACCATCGACGGGGTGAAGGTGACCGGCTGGTTCACCGAGGACTTCACCCTCGCCGAGCTGAAGACGCTGCGGGCCAAGGAGCGGCTGCCGCAGGTGCGGGTGGCCAACACCGCGTTCGACGGCAGGTTCGAGGTGCCGACCTTCCAGGAGGTCATCGACCTGGCCCGGACCGAGTCCACGGCCCGGGGCCGGACCATCGGCGTCTACCCGGAGACCAAGCACCCCAGCTACTTCGCCTCGATCGGGCTGCCGCTGGAGGAGCCCCTGGTCGCGGTGCTCAAGGCCAACAAGTTGACCCACCGCAACGACCCGGTCTTCATCCAGAGCTTCGAGACGGCCAACCTGCGCAAGCTCGACCGCATGATCGACGTACGGCTGATCCAGCTGATGGACGCCGCCGGCCGCCCGTACGACTTCGCCGTCGCCGGCGACCAGCGCACCTACGCCGACCTGACCTCGCCCGAGGGCCTCGCCTGGGTGGCTGGTTACGCCGACGGGGTCGGCCTGCACAAGAACCTCATCGTGCCCCGGAACGCGGCCGGCAAGCTGCTCGCGCCGACCTCGGTGATCCGCGACGCGCACCGGGTGAAGCTGCTCGTGCACGCCTGGACGTTCCGCGCCGAGAACCAGTTCCTCGCGGTCGACCACCGCATCGGCACCGACCCGAACGCCCGCGGCGACATCACCGCCGAGTACGAGCTCTTCTTCGGCCTCGGCCTGGACGGCGCCTTCGCCGACCAGCCGGACACGGCCGTGGCGGCCCGCACGGGCCTCTGATCGGCGTCCGCGCCGGGGCTGCTCGGGGCCCCGGCGCGGGCGCTCATTGGGACGTGGGGTGCCCGAACCGGGACGGGTTGGCGAGGCCGATGCGCCAGTCATTGCTGCGCATCAGGGAGCCGCTGCCCTGCGGGTACGCGAAATCGCAGGGGCCGAGGAGAGTGAAGCCAAGGCGACGGCAGAGAGCGTTCGAGGGGGCGTTGTCCACCGCGGGGAACGCGTGCAGGCTGCCGGGGGCGTCGGGGTGACGGGCAGCCTCGCGGACGATGGCGATCAGGGCGGTGCCGGCTGCGGTGGCAATGCCGTGGCCTTGGAAGGGCGGTAGGACGTTCCAGCCGGTCTCGTAGATCTGCTCGCCCTGCCAGTCACGCTGGTGGTAGGCGATGCTGCCGACCATCTCGTCGCCCAGCAGTACGGCGAACATGCAGCCGCGGCCAGTTGCCGGCATGGCGAGGTAGCGGCGGTGCCGGGCGAGCAGCTTTTCCTCCGCCTCGGGACCGCCGACGTGTCGGCGCATCTGTGGAGTGTTGATCCGACGCAGGAGGTCGAGCGCGGGCTCCGACCAAGGCTCCAGACGAACGTCCATGCCGCGCAGCCTGACAGGCTTCGGGATGACGAGGCACCTTGTTTCTGCCGTGGTCAGGGTGCTTCCGTGCGGCACTACGAACTTGATGACGTGAATGGATCGGTCCCGGTGGAGGTTGTCTGTGCCGCTTCCTTTCGAGCTGATGGCGTAAGCGACTCAGCCCAGTCAGGGCAACTGGGCGTGAATCGTTTATGCCATCAGGTCTGTAGGGAGTGAGGACTTACTGCCCGGGGCGCTCGGCGACGTAGGTGCCGCGCCCCGGCTGGCCGATGATCAGTTCTCGATCATGCAGTAGGGAGAGAGCGCGGTAAACGGTGCCGGTGCTGACGTCGTAGATCTTGGCAAGCTCGCTGGTCGAGGGCAGCTTGTCGCCAGGCTTCAGCTCGCCGCTCCTGATCTTCTCGGCGATCTCGTTAACGATGCGTCGGAACGATGGCTGTGCTGTGGGCATGGTGAGGACTCCGGTTGGTTCGGCACGTCCGATCATGCCCGACTTGCTAGAGCTACTGCAATAAGTGGGCGTGGTGTGACCCTTCGGGGTCGACCTGCTGTAGCTGTTGTAGTAGGTTGCTCTGTGTCCGGCTCCGGTTGGTTCGGCAAACCCCTGGGGTTCGGACTCAGAGGTGGGCTCCGGGGTCGTACTGCCGGCTTGGGCTGCGGTCGCGGAAGCCGGCGGGTCGGCCCCGTCCCCTGTCCGTGGGCCGGCCCGCCTTCCACGACCTGAGATGGCGAGGAGGGTGGTCATGCGGAACGTGCTGAACCTGTTCCGGCCGGCGAGGAAGCGCGCGGGCCGGCCGCCGAGCGGTGGCTGGTATCGCTCGGAATCGTGCCGGCCGCTGACCGTCGGGCAGATCCGCGAGCGGCAGTTCCGCAACGTGCGGCGGGGGCTCGACCCGGCCGAGGTGCACGCGTTTCTGCACCGGGTCGCCGGCGACCTTGCCGCCGCCCGTCGGGAACTGGCCCTGACCAACGAGGAGAACGTGCGGATCAAGCGGGCGCTGCGGAGCTGGCAGTCGCGCTTCGCACCGGGGGCGCGCCGGTGAGCCGCGAGCGTTTTGTCGTACACCTGCCGGTGCTCGCCACCGATCTCGACGGGGCGCGGCGGTTCGCCCGGGCCATCTGCCGGGCGCTCGGCTTCCTGGCCGACGTGGACCGGAACGGGACCACGGTGTCGACCGAGGACGCGCAGTGCGTACGCCACTGGGTTTACTGCGACCGGTTGCTGGACGGCGGCCGGCGCTGCCCGCGCCCGGCCGACCACGACGGCGAGTGCGGCCAGGGTGGATAGCGGGGGCGATGGCGGGGCGCGACACACGGCCAGGCCCATCGATGGCGGACCGGGCCACCCGGATTCCGCCGGGTTACGCGGAGACGCCAAGAGTTGTTACGTGGGGCCATCCCATCGCGATGACTTGTGTGCATCGGCCACATAGCTCGTGGGTGACGTCACTTCTAGCGTGAGCCGACAACCGCGTTCCCCTGTCCTCACCTGGAGTCGCAATGACGATCCGGCACACGCGACGGGTGTTCCTCTCCGCCGCCACGATGATGGCGGCCGCGATGGCCGCCACCGCCTGTGGCAGCCCGCAGGACACCGCGTCCGGCGGCGGTGACGCCGCACCGGTCAAGGTCGGTCTGGTGTATTCCCAGTCCGGGCCGCTGGCCAGCTACGGCAAGCAGTACATCGAGGGCTTCAAGGCCGGCCTCGACTACGCCACCAAGGGCACCGGCAAGGTCGGTGACCGGAAGATCGAGCTCACCGAGGTCGACGACGCGGGGGACCCGGCCAAGGCGGTCTCCGCGGCCAAGGACCTGATCGGCAAGGGCACGAAGGTCATCGCCGGCTCCACCGCCTCGGGCGTGGCCCTCCAGGTCGCCCCGATCGCCGCGCAGAACAAGGTGCTGTTCATCTCCGGGCCGGCCGCCACCGACGCGGTGACCGGGGCGAACAAGTACACGTTCCGCTCGGGTCGGCAGTCGTACCAGGACGTGGTGACCGCCAAGTCCTTCATCGGCGACGCCGCCGGCAAGAAGGTCGTCGTGTTCGCCCAGGACGGCGCGTTCGGTGACGCCAACGAGGCCGCCGTCAAGGCCGTGATCGGCGGTGCCGGCGCGACCGTGAGCAGCGTCCGGGCCCCGGCCAGCGCCACCGAGTTCACCCCGTTCGCCAGCCAGATCAAGGCGGCCAAGCCGGACCTGCTCTTCGTCGCCTGGGCCGGCACCACCGCCCCGGCCATGTGGCAGACCCTCGACCAGCAGGGCGTGCTCGCCTCCACCACGGTCGTCACCGGCCTGGACATCCGCGCCTCCTGGCCCACCTTCGGTGCGGCCGGCAGCAAGATCTCCTTCCTGTCGCACTACTTCGACGGGGCCAGCGACACCGAGGCCGCCAAGGCGCTGAAGGCCAAGGTCGGCACCATCGACCTGTTCCACCCGGACGGCTTCGCCGCCGCCCAGATGGTCGTCCGCGCCGCGCAGGAGGGCGGCGACGACGTCGACAAGATGATCAAGGCGCTCGAGGGCTGGCAGTTCGACAGCGTCAAGGGCCAGATGACCATCCGGCCCGAGGACCACGCGCTGCTCCAGCCGATGTACCAGGCCAAGCTCTCGGGCAGCGGCACCGAGTTCACGGCGACCGCGCAGAAGACCCTGACCGGTGACGAGACCGCGCCGCCGGCCACCCAGATGAAGGGCTGACCCGTGCTCGCCACCCGCGGTCTGACCTGGCGGATCGGTGAGGTCGCCATCGTCGACGGCGTCCATCTCGACCTGGCGCCCGGCGAGTTCCTCGGCGTGATCGGGCCGAACGGCGCTGGCAAGACCTCCCTGTTCAACCTGATCACCGGCCTGCGCCGACCCACCGAGGGGAAGATCCTGCTGGACGGGAAGGACATCACCGTCCTCCCGCCGCACCGGCGGGCGCGTCTCGGGCTGGGGCGTACCTTCCAGGCGTCCTCGGTGTTCGGCTCGCTGACGGTGCGGGAGAACGTCCGACTCGCCGTACAGGCGCACCGGGGTGGCTCGATGAAGCTGTGGCGGCGGGCGGCGGCCGACCGGGGGGTGGCCGCCGCCGCCGACGCGGCGCTCGACCGGGTCGGCCTCGCCCACCGGGGTACGGCGCTCGCCGGCACCCTGGCCCACGGCGAGAAGCGCAAGCTGGAGATCGCCCTGCTGCTCGCCGGGGAGCCCCGGGTGATGCTGCTGGACGAACCGATGGCCGGGGTGAGCGCCGAGGACGTGCCCGAGCTGGTCAGCGTCATCAAGTCGTTGACCGGCGACAGCGGCCGGTCGGTGCTCATGGTGGAGCACCACATGGACGTGATCCTGGAGCTGGCCGACCGGATCGCCGTGATGCACCACGGCGCCCTGCTGGCCTGCGACACCCCGGACACGGTGATGGCCAACGCCACCGTCCAGGAGGCGTACCTGGGGGAGGCGCTATGAGTGAACCGGTCCTCAGCGTCGAGGACCTGTCGGTGCGGATCGCCGGGCTGCACATCCTTCAAGGGGTGTCGTTCGAGGTCGCGCCGACCGGGGTGACCGTGCTGCTCGGCCGCAACGGCGTCGGCAAGACCACCACCCTGCGGGCGATCGTCGGCCTGACGCCCCGCAACGGCGAGGTGCGCGGCATCGTCCGGATGGGGGCGCGGAGCCTGCTCGCCCGCCCCACCCACCGGCTGGTCCGCGACGGCCTCGGCTACGTGCCGGAGGACCGGTGCGTCTTCGCCGGCCTCACCGTCGCGGAGAACCTGCGGCTCGCCGAACGGCGG
This sequence comes from Micromonospora sp. NPDC007271, assembly GCF_040634005.1. Taxonomy (NCBI): domain Bacteria; kingdom Bacillati; phylum Actinomycetota; class Actinomycetes; order Micromonosporales; family Micromonosporaceae; genus Micromonospora; species Micromonospora sp. NPDC007271. The sequence continues at coordinate 5,125 of NZ_JBEYER010000031.1, read as the reverse complement.
GGCACCGCTCCGGCGTACGACAAGGTCTACGCCCTCTTCCCCGAGCTGGACCGGCGCGGACGGCAGCGGGCCGGCTCGCTTTCCGGCGGGCAGCAGCAGATGCTCGCGATCGGCCGGGTACTGCTCAACGACAACCGGCTGCTGCTGGTCGACGAGCCGACCAAGGGGTTGGCGCCGAAGGTGGTGACCGAGGTGGCCGAGGTGCTGGAGCGGGTCGCGGAATCCGTGCCGGTGCTGCTGGTCGAGCAGAACCTGGCCGTGGTGCGGCGGCTGGCGCGCGACGCCGTGGTGCTCTCCGCGGGCCAGGTGGCCTGGACCGGAAACGCCCAGGACCTGCTGCTGGAGACCGCGCTGACCAGGTCGCTACTGGGTGTGGGGTCGGAGGTCAAGGCGTGAGCACCGTCGTCCTGCTGGCGCTGACCGGGCTCGGCCTGGCGGCGCTCTACTTCCTGGTCGCCTCGGGCCTGTCCCTGGTCTTCGGTCTCGCCGACGTGCTCAACTTCGCGCACGGCCTGTTCCTCGGCGTCGGGGCGTACGCGACCTGGTGGGCGGCCGGCAACCTGCCCGGCGCCGGCCCCGGCGGGTTCGGCTTCGTGGTGGCGGTCGCCTTCGGCGTGCTCGCCGGGGCCCTCGTCGCGGTGCTGGTCGAGCTGGTGCTGATCCGACCGCTCTACTCCCGCACCATCGAGCAGGTGCTGGTGACCGTGGGCCTGTCGCTGGCCGGGGTGGCGCTGCTCCAGGCCACCTGGGGCGCCGACCCCCGGCCGTTCCCGCGCCCGGCGTGGACCCGCGAGGTGACCTCGATCCTCGGCGCGAACGTACCGAACGCCGGGCTGCTGCTGATCATCGCCGCCGTGCTGGTGCTCGGCGGGCTGCTCGCCTTCCTCCGCTTCACCAGGTACGGCCTGATCATCCGGGCCGGGGTGGAGAACCGGGAGATGGTGACCGCGCTCGGCATCGACGTCCGCAAGGCGTTCACCCTGGTCTTCGCGATCGGCGGGGCGGCCGCCGCGCTGGCCGGGGCGCTGGGCGGGGTCTACTTCGGCACCGTCTCGCCCGGCCAGGGCGGTTCCCTGCTGATCTTCGCGTTCATCGTGGTGGTGATCGGCGGGATGGGCTCGGTGGTCGGGTCCGCGTACGCGGCGGTCGCGGTCGGGCTGCTGCAACAGTTCGTCAACTACTACGGCACATCCGGGCTGGGTGACCTGTGCGTGGTCGGGCTGCTCGCCGTGGTGCTGCTGCTGCGTCCGCAGGGCCTGGCCGGAAAGGTGGCAACGGCATGACCGAGGTGAAGAGCGCCGAGGTTCCGGCGCCGCCCGCGACGGTGCCCGACGAACTGACGCCGGGGCACTCGCGCTGGCGCGGGCTGCGGCCGTACGCGCCGCTGGCGGCCCTGGTGGTGGCAGCGATCGTGCCGTACTCGACGCTGAACCTGCCGGGGATCTTCGAGGGGCCGCTGAACTCGCCGGGCACCCTGCAACTGCTCGCCATCTGCCTGGTGTTCGGCGGCCTCGCGGCCGGGTACGACCTGCTCTTCGGGCGGACCGGGATGCTCTCCTTCGGGCACGCCCTCTACTTCGCCGCCGGCGTGTACGGCACCGACGTCCTGATCACCCGGGCGGGGCTGCCGCTCTGGCAGGCCGCGCTGTTCACCATCGTGGGCGGGACGATCCTGGCGGCGCTGCTCGGCGCGGTCGCGCTGCGTACCGTGGGGATCGCGTTCGCCATGGTGACGCTCGCCTTCGCCCAGGTCGGGGCGATCCTGGTGGCCCGGAACTTCGGCGGGCTCACCGGTGGTGAGGAAGGGCTGCCGCTGGACGTGTCCGGGCTGCCCCCGGCCCTGGTCGGGGTCGCCAACACGGTGAACCTGTACTGGCTGGCGCTGGCGTACCTGGCCCTGGTGGTCTTCGCGGTGCACCGGGTGAGCGGGTCGCCGACCGGGCGGGTGCTGGCCGGGCTGCGCGACGACGAGCGCCGGATCGGGGTGCTGGGGCTCGACCCGTACCGCTTCAAGCTGGTCGCGTTCACCCTGGCCGGCGGGCTGGCGACCACCGGCGGGGTGGTCTACTGCCTGATCGTCGGCGGTGCGAGCCCGCACGTGACCTCGTCGGAGCTGACCCTCTCGCTGCTGGTCATGGTGGTGCTCGGCGGTCCGGGCACCCGGTGGGGCCCGGTGCTCGGCGGCATCCTCTACATGTACCTGGACCACCGGCTGACCGCCTTCGGCACCAGCGACGCGGTGAACAGCCTTCCGGCGTTCCTCAGCCACCCGCTGTCCCAGCCGCTCTTCGTCCTCGGCACGGTCTTCATCCTGGCCGTCTACTTCTTCCCCGGCGGCCTGGCCAGCCTCCGCTCCCGCCTCCACCCCCTCCTGTCCACCCTCCCACCCCGCCGCCCCTAACCCGCCGCCCGCCGAGTTGATCAAGAAGTTTGCGTCAGGATTGCGCCTCAGGATGACGCAAACTTCTTGATCAACTGCACGGAAGGGGAGGCGTCGTGGGGGAGCGGGCGGCGGCCCCCCGTGTGGCCGCCGCCCGCCTTGCTCAGCTGTTCAGCTGTTCAGCAGCTCGTACGCCAGTGCCGGCGCCTTGGTCGCTGTGCCGCCGGTCGGCGCGGTGATCTTCGGAGCGCTGTCGAAGTCGGTGTACGTGACGACGTACTGGTACGCCTTGTGCTTGCCGACCGCGGGCATCTCCAGCACCAGCGAGGACAGGTGCTTGTCCGGCCCGACCAGCGCGGTGAACGGTACGCGCTTGCCCGCCTCACCGAGCGCTGCCGCTTCACCGTCGTCCAGCGCCTTCGCCGCGTTTCCGCTGGTCACGTCGATGAACCCGGTGTACTTGCCGGGCTCCGGCTGCTCGACCGAGGTGGCCGCCTCGATCAGCGGGCCGGCATTGCCCTGGTCCGCCCCGTCGTAGCTCGGCACGCTGCCGGTGTCGGTCAGCTTCGACCGGTCCAGCGCCATCCACTTGTCGGGGAACTTCGGCAGGCCCGGTTGCCCGCTGAACTTCGCCTTCATCCAGAGCTTGTCCTCGATCACCAGGAACGACATCTTCGCGGTGATGCCGTCCTTGTCCGGGGCCATCACGATGGCCATCTCGACGGCCTTCGACGCCGGGTCGATCCGCCCGCTCACGTTGCTGGAGGCGTCCTTGCCGGTGAACCTGAAGGCGCCGTCCGTCTCGTCCGGGACGGCGTCGAGGAGGGCATCCTTGGGGTTGGCGGTCGGGCTGGCGGCCGAGCCGGTCCCCGGTGCGGCGGCCGGGTCGCTCTTCAGCCCGCACCCTCCGAGCAGGGTGGTGGCGGCCAGCGTGGCGGCGACCGTGCCCACCATCCGTCGGATGGTGCTGGCGCTGCCCGTTGCCTGTGTCATCACACTTTCTCTCTCTCGCGGTGGCCTCTGCCGTCGACGATGCTGCGGGCAGCCACGGCGGTCTGGCTGCCGATATGCTGCCGTCCGGCTGCCGGGCACTGCCGTCCGGCGGCGCTGGGGGTGTCAGGAGCGGAAACTCGCATGTCAGGAACGTTGCGCTTCGAGATCCTCGGTCCCCAGCGGGCCTGGTACGCCGACCGCCTACTCGACCTCGGCCCAGGCAAGCAGCGCGCCGTGCTCGCCGTGCTGCTGCTCTCCGCCGGTCGCCCGGTGCCGACCGGGCAGATCGTCGAGGCGGTCTGGCCGGAGGAGCCCCCCGCCAACGGCCCCAACGTCGTGCAGAAGTACGTCGCCGGGCTGCGCCGGGTGCTGGAACCCGACCGGTCCCCGCGTACGCCGGGGCAGGTGCTGACCCTCACCGACGCCGGCTACCGGCTGCGGATCCCGCCGGAGGCGGTGGACGCGATCCGCTTCGAACGCGGGGTGCACCGGGCCCGGCACGAGCACGCCGCCGGGCGTACCGCCGAGGCTCAGGCGGAGCTGGCGGCGGCCCTGGAGCTGTGGCAGGGCGAGCCGTTCACCGGGTTCGCCGGGGCGTACTTCGACACCGCCCGGCACCGCCTGGTGGAGCTGCGGGCCGTCGCGCTGGAGAGCCGCGTCGAGCTGGAACTGGAGAGCGGGCGGCACCGCGAGCTGGTGGGCGAGCTGGTCGAGCTGATAGCCGAGTTCCCGGTCCGGGAACGGCTGCGGCACCAGCTCATGCTGGCGCTGTACCGCAGCGGGCGGCAGGCGGAGGCGCTCGCCGCGTACCGGGAGTTCGCCGACCTGCTCCGCGAGGAGCACGGCATCGAGCCGGGCGAGGTGCTGCAGGAGCTGCACCGGCGCATCCTCCGGTCGGACCCGATTTTGCGACCGACCGAGGTGGACGCACCGCCGGTCGCCCCCGGTCCGGCCGACGCGCCCCGAACGGTCGACGCGCCCCGAACGGCCGATGGGCCCCCGGCCGACCTCGAGCCGCCCGTGCTGGCCGGCTGGCCCCCGGCCGCCGAGCCGCCCGCGCCTGCTGGGTCGCCCCCGGCCGCCGGCTCGCCAGTGTTCCGGCCGGTCCTGCCGGCGTCCCGGCCGGCGAAACCCTCGTTCAAGGCGTTGGACGTTCCGGTCGGTGTCCCGGCCGGTCCACCCCCGGCCGTGCCCCAGGACGCCGGGCTGCTGCCTCAGAACGCCGGGCTGCTGCCCCCGATGCCGGCTCATCCCGGCATGGGTCCCGCGCCGGCCCTGGCCGGCCACCACCCGCCTCCGTCGGCCGCCGCCGAGGTACGGCACGCCGACCCGATGCCGCGCTGGTTGTCGATCCCGATCACGGTTGTCGCCGTGCTCGCTGTGCTGGCCAGCTTCGGCTTCCTCACCTGGCTGGTGGTTCTCGCGCACGCGGCTTGGCGGCGCAGTTGGCGGCTGCTCCTGGCGGCCGGCGGCTACCTGGCGCTCGTCGGAGCCCTGGCCTTCGTCTTCGAGACGAGCCCTGACCCGGACAACGACAACAGCGTGCCGGTGTTCCTCGTCTCCTGCGGGCTGATCTTCGGTTGCTGGCTGGGCGGCGCCGTCCACGTTCTGCTGCTCAACACGCGGGTGCGGCGAGCCGTGACCGGCATCGGACGCCGGCGGGAGCGGGCCGAGGAGACCCGCCGGGTGCGCCGGGAGGAAGCCCGGCAGCTGCTCTACCACTACCCGGCGGCTCGCCGGGAGCTCCGCATC
>NZ_JBEYER010000030.1:0-65803 GCF_040634005.1 Micromonospora sp. NPDC007271 | reverse complement strand
CCCAGGCCATCGACCCGGCCATCCGGGTGCTGTACGTCGACATCGACCCGGTCGCGATCGTCGCGTCCAACCAGATCCTCATGGGCAACCCCACCTGCCGGGCCATCGAGGGTGACTTCACCCGCCCCGACCTGATCCTCGACGCGCTGGCCGGCGACGAGTTCGCCGCCGTGATCGACCTCGGCCAGCCCACCGCGCTGCTGTATTGCTCCGTCCTGCAGCAGGTCCCCGACGATCGGATCAACGACGTCGTCGCGCCGATTCGTGACCGACTCGTCTCCGGCAGCGCCATGGTCATCTCCCACATCAGCGCGGCGGTGACCGACCGGTACAGCGAGCAGACCGTGTCCACGGTGAAGAGCGTGTACCGCACTCAGGCCGCCAGTGACATCACACTGCGCACCGACGCGCAGCTCACCGTCTTGTTCGGCGACCTCGCCATGATCGAGCCGGGACTGGTGCCGCTCAACGAGTGGCGACCCGAACTCAGCGAGCCGGACCCCTACGCCACCACGCGCACCCCCTCGCCGATGCGGGGAGCAGTGGCCATTCGCCGCTGACCGGTCCCGGCATCGGCCGGCCAGCGCGGCACGGTCTCCCCTACCGAACCGACAGGCCCCATCCAGAAAGGATGGGGCTTATGCGCCACCCTGAGGCCCACCCGACATCAGCGGATGTATCGGGCCTGGTGTTTGGAAAAAGCGCGCCGTCGATGGCAAGTGCGCCTCGCGCGGATACGGATTTCCACCGGCGGTTCCGGCCCTCGCGCCCGCCACGCACAGGCTCCGCAAGGCGTGACTTTCACCCTCCGGGGCCCGCCACCTATGGCGCGCTTCGTAGCTCCCCGCACCGGACATATTCGCAGGTCAGCCGCATACCGCCAAGGCGACTGTTGGCAGGGTGATGCTGCTAGGGCTGGCCAGAAATATGGACACCACGCCGGGCCGCGTGCTGAATTGATCCCACCGGTGGCGTCGCCATCGGAGCAAAGACAAGCAGTTATGTAAGCCTGCCGCGCACCGCGCGCAGGATAATCGCTCGCGTCCTGAAACTGGTTGGCACAATGATTCCTCCACCATTTCCCTCTTGTGTTCGGTCGCTTCTTTCCCGCCGGTTGCCCACAGTGAGGTCCGGCAGATCAGCGGCGGCCGTGCTGTGCGGCCTGGGCATCGCCGGGCTGGCCGCGGCAGGGTGCACCGCGACCGCCGACGCGCCCTCCCCCGCTGCCGGCGCAACGTCACCCGCCAGCGCAAGCCACCCGAGCTCGCCAGCCACGCGCCCGTCTCCCGCGGTCTCCTACAGGCCGGTCAACGCGCTGTGCACCCGCCTCGACCTGCGGACGGTCGCCGACCTCGTCGGGCAGGTCGGCGCCCCACAGGGCCGCTCCCGCACGAGTGGCAACTCCGCCAACCTGGCGTGCGCGGTCACCGTCGGACGCCTGCCCGACGGTGTGGTGGTGACGGTGCGCGCCGACATCGGCGCGCCCGACTCTGGCCGGCTGATGTACGAGGGCCTTCGGCAAGCGCAGGAGGCAAGCGGACCGGTCACCGAGCTGACCGGTCTCGGCGCCGCCGCCTACACCTACACCGACAAGGCCACCGGCGTCACGGTGGTGACCTACGACGCCAACCTGTACCTGACGCTCACCGCCACGCCACTGCGCCTCGGGGCCGACCTCCCCGGCGATCTGACCGCTGGCCTGAGCGCCGCCGCGGCCTCCGCCCTCACCGCCCTGCGCGCCTGACCCGCACGTCGGCGTCCTGTTCTCCGACCGTTTGGAGGCCCTGATATGACCACGTCGTCCCTGCCCGCTGTGCTGCCGGGAACCGGTGCCAGCGACTACGTCCGCTACATGCGCACCGACGAGCTGCTCGCCCTGCAGAAGGGACCGGCGGAGTGGGTGCACCCCGACGAGCTGCTGTTCCAGATCGTGCACCAGAGCAGCGAGCTGTGGCTCAAGCTCACCCGCTCCCACCTGTCCCGCGCGCTGGCGCATCTCGACGGGGGACAGCCTGGTGCGGCGGAGCTGCTCATCGGCCGGGCCGCGGAAGCGCTGCGACTGATCACCGAACACCTGCACATCCTGCGGTCGCTACCCCCGGCGCACTTCGCCGTCATCCGCCCCGTGCTGGGCAACGGATCCGGATTCGAGTCTCCCGGATGGCGGCTGCTCCGCTCGGCGACCACAGAGCTGGACATCGCATTCAGCCGGCTGCTGTCCTCCCTTCGCCTCACCCCGGCCGACCTCTACCGGGGCCAACCGTCGGACCCGCTGTACCGGCTCGCCGAGGCCCTCGTTGGGTTCGACGAGCGGATCGCGTTGTGGCGCACCGAGCACTACAGCGTCGCCACCCGCGTCATCGGCCACGGCGTGCTCGGCACCCGCCACACCCCAGTCGACAGCCTTCCCAGCCTCATCAGCCGCCGCCGATTTCCGGCGCTGTGGGAGGCCCGCACCGAACTGACCGAAGCGCCCTCGCGCGGCGCCTGCCCCCGGCCGGTGCAGCCGTGACCGCCGCGACCCTGGCCCGGCCCGCGCCGCTGCGGCGACGCCTCGCCGCCGAGGGCGCTCACCTGGCGGCGTGCAGCATCGCCCCCCGCACCCGCGACGTGGACGAGGCCATCGCCCGGATGCTCGACGACCTGTCCCGGCCCGGCTTCTGGCAGGCGTGTGAGGAACAAGTAGCCCAGGCCCGCCGACTGTTCGCACGGCTCATCGGCGCCGACGTCGACCAGGTCGCGATCCTGCCCAACGCCAGCATCGCCGCACACCAGGCAGCGGCTGGCCGCCGGTGGCGGCACCGCCGCGAGATCCTGACCACCCCCGCCGAATTCCCCGGCATCGCGCACACCTGGCTGGCCCAGCCAGGGGCGCGGGTGCGCTGGTGTGGCACGCCCGACGGAGCCGTGCGCACCGGCGACTACCTGTCGCAGATCACGCCCCGCACCGCGCTGGTGTCGGTGCCCGCCGTCACCTACCGCGACGCCACCCGCCTCGACGTGGCACGCATCGCCGGCGCCGCCCACGAGGCCGGCGCGACGGTGTTCGTTGACGCCTACCAGGCCGCCGGTGTGATGCCGCTGCACGTCGACACGCTGCGCTGCGACTACCTCGTCACCGGCACCGGCAAGTACCTGCTCGGGCTGCCTGGCCTGGCCTTCCTCTACGTCCGCCACCCGGACGGGCCACCCCCGGCCCTCACCGGCTGGCTCGGCCGCACCAACCCGCACGCGATGCGCGCCACCGTCCTGGACTCGCCGGCGCACGCCCGCCGCTACGAAACCGGCACCCCCGCCCCGGCCGCCGTGTACGCCGCCGTCGCCGGCCTGTCCCTGGTCCACAGCCTTGACCTGCAGCACGTGCGTCACCACACGCAGCGGCTGATCGCCGCGACCGCCCAGCGGCTGGGCGCCCAGGGCGAGGTCGTGCGGCTGGCCCCAGACGCTGACGCGCAAGGCGCGCACCTCGCGCTCGTCGAACCGCACGCGGAGGCGATGGCGGCCTGGCTCGGCCACCGCAGCGTCACCGCCGCGCCCCGCAGCGGTGTCCTGCGCCTGGCCGTGCACGCCTACACCACCACCGACGACATCGACACCACGTGCGAGGCGATCGCCGCCTACCGGTGCCGCAGCCGTGCGGGAGCGACCCGATGAACCCCGCACCCCTACGCAGGTGGCTGGCCCAGCACCAGCCCAGCGCGCAGCGCTTCCCCTACGACGCGGTCATCGACGCCTACCAGCACCACGGCAAACAGCGCGTCCCCACCAACTGGACGGCACTGCTGCGGGCCGCCCGCGGCCGCCTGCCCGAGCTGCCGGCACCGACCGGCGACCTGGCCGCGTTCCTGGACCTCGCGCTCGACAAACCCGACGACAGGTACGACTACCGCAGCTACCTGGCCCTGCCCCTGCTGCCCATCCCCGACCCCGACAACCGGCCACAACCCGCGGACCGGATGCTGGCCCACCGCGACCGCCTGCACGTTCTCCTGCTGGCCGACCTCATCACCTTCGAGCTACGCGCTCTCGACAACAGCAGCCCGCCGCTGCCCCAGCTACGCCCCGACCCGGCGGTAGTGCGCAAACGCCTACGCCACACCGTCCGCGCCGCGATGCCCGCGCTACGGCGGCGCGGCGTCACCATCCCCGCCGCCAGCGATCCGGTCACTGCCGCCCGCCAGGCAGCCGCCGTGGCCCTCGACCTGAGCCCTCAAGAACGGCTCACCCTACGGGCCACCATGCTGCCCGTCTCGACGGTCCACGACGAGTGGATGTTCATCCGGGTCCTGCAAACCTTCGAGTTGACCTTCGGGCTGCTCGCCGTCGACCTCACCGCGGCCATCGCCGCCGTCCACGGCGGCCACCTCCACACGGCCGGCACACGCCTGTCCTTCGCCGCCACGCTCCTGCGGGAAACCGCGCCCCTGTGGTCCCTGCTGGCCACCATCCAGCCGCAGGCGTTCCACACCTTCCGCGTTCACACCGACGGAGCCAGCGCCATCCAGTCACGCGCCTACAAGCTGGTCGAATCGCTGTGCCGCACACCCGACCCGCAGCGCCTCAACTCCGCGGCGTACCTGTCCGTGCCCGACGTTCGAGCCCGCATCCGCGGCGGCCAGCCCACCATCACCGAGGCGCTCGACGCCATCCGCGCCAACCACCAGGCCCTCGCGCAAACGCCCGTTCTGGCCGACGGGATGCGGCAGTTCACCACCGCCGTGCACCAGTGGCGGCGCACCCACTACCGCCTCGCCGTACGGATGCTCGGCACCAGCAGGCCCGGCACCGGCGCCACACCCGGCACCCCCTACCTCTTCCACGGCCGCGACGCCGCCGTCTTCGGCGACCGAGAACCCCTCACGTGCGGGGACGGCCACCGATGACCGCCGTGACGATCCCACCGCAGCCCGTCGACACCACGAACGACAGCCTGCTCGTCCACGCTCACGACTTCCTGCGCCAGTGGCACGACGAGACCGGCACACCCGGGTTCACCCGGCGGTGGCGGGACGTACGCGCCGACATCACAGCGACCGGAACCTGGCACCCCACCTACGACGAACTGGCCTACGCCGCGCGGGTGGCCTGGCGCAACTCCGGCCGCTGCATCGGCCGGCTGCGCTGGCCCAGCCTCATCGTCCGCGACCGCCGCCACACCACCACCGTGGAGGAAGCCGGACGAGAACTGACCGCCCACCTCGACGAGGCCACCAACGGCGGGCGCGTCCGCTCGGTCATCACCGTCCTCGCCCCCGCAGCAGCCGCCGCCGCCCCGCCGGTGCGCGTCGTCAACCCGCAGCCTGCCCGGTACGCGGCCTGGCCCACCGGCGACGGCATCGTCGGCGATCCCGCCAACCTGACCCTGACCAGCCTCGCCCTACACCTGGGCTGGCCCGGCCCCGCCCGGCGCGGCCCGTTCGACCTGCTGCCCTGGATCGCCGCCACCGCCGACGGCCAACTCCACCTCCTACCGCCAGACCCCGCACACATCCGCGAGGTGCCGATCCACCACCCCGACCACCCGTGGATCGCCGACCTCGGCCTGCGCTGGCCCGCCGTGCCCGTCATCAGCAACATGGCACTCACCTTCGGCGGCCTGCGGTTCCCCGCACCTTTCAGCGGCACCTTCATGGCATCCGAGATCGCCACCCGCAACCTCGCCGACGAACACCGCTACCACCAACTCCCCGCCATCATCGCCGGCCTGGGCCTCGACGACCGCGACCGGCTGCGCGCCGACAAAGCCCTGCTCACCCTGCACGAAGCCGTGCTGCACAGCTTCGAATCCGCCGGCGTGTCCATCACCGACCACCACCGCGAAAGCCGAGCCTTCGCCCGCTTCGCGCAGCACGAGGAAGCAGCCGGCCGCGTCGTGGTCGGTGACTGGAGCTGGCTCAACTCCTACCCGATGACGCCCCAGGACCCCTCCTGGAACCGCTACTACAACACCGGCCAACCCACCCCGGCTCTCCTTCCGGACCCGTACTGCCTCGCCCTCACCGCCGGACACCCCAAGCCCGGCCACGAACCCTCACCGCGTCAGCACGCCGACGTCCCCCCGGCCGCTGCCGCCACACCCAACCACGCAAGGGAGGACACGTGTCCACACGCACACCCGCCAGGCATCACCGGCGACTGACCCGCCTGGCCGCCGCGGCCTTCACCCTGGCGGCCGTCACCGCAGGACTCGTCGGCGTCTCCGGCGGGCCCGCCCAGGCCGCAGGCTGCCGCGCCGCACCGTACAGCGCGAAATTCGGCGCCGCCGACTACTTCATGCAGTACGACGGCGTCGAAGTCATCAGCTACCCCAAGTACCCCAGCTACTACCGCACCACCAGCCAGTGCCGCGACATCCAGGTCCGCAACACCGGCGACGGCGTCGACTTCGGCCCGTTCTACGCCTGCGTCAACTTCTACGGACGCTCCGGCTGCAACTACTGGACCTACGTGCCCGTCGGCCAATGGCGCAACCTCGCCACCAACGTCAAGGACGGCACCAAGTTCTACATCTGGGTCCGCATCGACATGGGCAAGTACTACGGATTCAGAGCCGTCGGCGACTGGTGAGCAGTGACTGGGGGCCGCCCTGGCGGCCCCCAGCCACCACCCCCGGCTGCCGCCCATCCAGCGGAACGCCCGCCTCCCGGGGAGGATCAGCCAGCACTGCCTGCCCTTGCCGACATAGCCGCATCCCCGAAGCGCACCCAAGTGCGGCAGGACGTTCTGCTCCACCTCCGTCGCACCGATACCGTGGCACCGTGAACAGGCAGGACTGCCGAGACACCGGCGTGGTGACAACCTGGAACCTCGAAGAGGGATGGGGAACCATCGCGCTGAATCACGCCGACCTGACCGCCTGGGTGCACTACTCCGCAATCGTCGCCGGACCCACCGAGTACCGCAGCCTCACGCCTGGCCAGCAGGTGCGGTGCCAGTACGAAACGCCCGGCCAAGATGGCTATCCCGCCCGGGCGGTCGAGGTCACGAAGCTGTCGTAGTTGCGTCCAGACTCATGGTCGCCGCCGACAAAGTACGACCTTCCCCTCGGTGCCCGCCGCCGGCGTCAGACCTCGCCGCGGTCCCACCCCTGAGACAGGTTCTGATCCGCTCCACCGCGCCTCGTTGGTGATGCTGGCGGCTGCGCAATAGTCAAAACATCCGATAGTCCGTCGATGTCAAGCGCCACGGCCTCGGGGGCCTCCCGACGGTTATCGGTCCGCTGGCGCGAAAAGGTACGACAGCCCAGTGATCTCGATGATTCGTCGCACACGTTCGCTGGGCGCGACGGTGAACTGGCGCCCTGCGTCCTGGGCGGCGTTGTGGGCGTAGACGAGCATGCCCAGCACGGTCGAGTCGATGAAGGTTACCGCCGACATGTCGACAAGCAGGCGGGCAAGGCCGGCCTGACGAAGCTCGCCAGCGAGCAGCCCCTGGACAGCTCGGCTGGCGGACAAGTCCAGTTCTCCGGACAGCGTGACGGTGCTGGCAGCTCCGGCCCGGTCGACCCTGTGCTGCCAGAGCGGCGCCTGCATGAGCGGATCGTATCCGAGGAAACCGTGCGCGTCCTGCTCAGCCAGTGCGGGCGGGGCGGCGGCTCGCGATCGGCAGGAGCGGCCCTGAGGCAAGTTCATCCTGCTGCAGCCGCCGCGCTGCCAGGAGTGCTTGTCGCTGCGCCAGACGTGCCTCTTGGGCTGGCGTGCGGCGGGCGTCAGGCACCGAAGCCTGAGAAATGACCTCCGCAGCGTGTGGCGAGCAATGACAGTTGGGCGACCCGGGCATGGTGGCTGGGGTCGGGTGGCAGATCGGGGAATGCGGCCGCTATCCGCCGGCGGTTCGGGTGGGTCCCGTCTTCGGCCGGTTGGAGGCTGACCTCACCGCCGAGAGCGGTCAGTGCCGCTACGCAGGCGTCGACTGCCTCGTCGGGGACGTCGAGGTGGTAGACGGTTCGGCGAGGCATCGGCTCGGGGTAGTCGCCGCGATCCTCCGCCATCGCCCAGTGCATACGCTGGCAGAGGTCGGCCAGTAGGGCGTTCAGTTGACCGACCGAAGCGCCTTCAGGCAACGGCCCGCGGTCGGTGAGCCGATCGACCAGGCGGCGCACCAGGTCCGGCGGAAGCTCGTCGGCCAGTAGATGGCCATGCACGGTGACGAGCACACCGAAGATCGCCTCAAGGTCACTCCTTGGTAGTGCCCGGGTGCGCGGCTCCACCCGCATCACGCTACTGGCCTCGGCGCTCCTGATGCAGGCCGCCGCGCCCGGAGCAAGACATCCGCGCGTTGGTGGTTGTCAAGCGCACCGGTGAGGGGGCACGCAGCGGACCGGACGGTCGGGCGACGGCGCTCAACAGCCGCTGGCCTGCCTGATGGTTCGCGAGCGACAGCGCCCAGCTGCCGCTTTTGACGGTTCCGCCCTGGATTTCTTCCCGAATGGGTCGAGGTTCAGCGACCGGTTCACGCCGCCCTCTGGTTCGTCGCCCCTAGACATCCGTGTGTAATCGCCAGGCTTCGACGGCGGCTGCGGCGGGCAGCAGGGCGGTGAGGGCGAGCGCGGCGGACGGTCCCCATGGTTGCCACAGAGCCGCGCAGAGCGCCGTGCCGCAGCCACCCCCCAGGAAGATGGCCAGGGTGAGCAGGCCGACGGCGCCTCCGCGGGTATCGGATGTGGCGTGGGTGGTGGTCGTGGCGGTAAGCAGCATCTGCGCGACGGCCGACGCGGCGAACGCGGCGGTGGTGGCCGCCGCGACCGAGATCGGATGAGGGTTGGCTGCGGCGTAGCAGAGCGCAGTGGCGAACAGCAGACTCACGGCGGCAAGGACCTGCCGGGCGGGCAGACGACGGGCGGCCAGGGCAGCGAGCCGGGCCAGTATTGCGCCGACGACCGCGCCGGGTAGCAGGAGCAGCCCGATCTGCGTGGTGTTGTATCCGAGGCCGGTAAGCAGGTGGGGGGCGGCGTAGAGGATCGCGAACAGGCCCGCGTACACGCCAGCGCCGGCCAGGGCGGCGCGCCGGAACCAGGCGGCGGCCAGTACCTCAGCGGCGACGAATCCACCGGTGCGCCGCCGCCGGGTGCGGGCGGCAACGCCGAGGGCGGCAGCCGCAGTGACAGCGGCAACCACCATGGCCACGACCATGCCGGTGCGTTGGGCTGCCATCTGCGCGGTCAGCAGCAGCCCGGCGGCGACGGCCGCGAGCAGTCCCGCGCCCGGCCAGTCCACCCAGCCGCGACGCAGTCGGCGGGTGGCCAGAGGCCAGCACAGCGGGATGACCACGACCGACAGAACGGGCAGGGCCAGCGCTCCGCGCCACGACCAGGCCGTCGCTGCCGCGCCTGCCAGGGGCGCGGTGGCGGAGAACCCGGCCAGGCAGGCGCCGAACTGGGCCAGCGCCGCCGGACGCTGGTTGGCGGGCAGACGGGCGGCGGTCGCGAGCGCGGTGGCCATGACCGCCCCTGAGCCGACGGCCAGCAGGACACGGCCAACGACGACCGGGGCTAGGGTGGGGGCGGCGGCACAGACGGCGGCGCCGATCATCAGAAGCGTTGCCGCGGTGAGCAGGACCGGGCGGGCGCCCCGCAGATCGACGAGGCGTCCGGCGGTGACCGCGCCGACTCCTATGCCCACGGCGTAGGCGGTCAGGATCGATGCGAGCGCCGTACCGCCGGCATGCAGATGCACAGCCGCGTCCGGAAGCGCGACAGCTGCGGCGCTTACCCCGTAGACGGCCGGCCCGTACAGGACACCCAGCCGCCATCCGGGGACCGATACTCTCCCGGCGTCACCGCCGGTAGCCGACGCGTTGGGCAGTGTGGTCGAGTGTGGTGTCATCGGATCCTCGCCTGCAGCGCCACGTGTTGTGGGCGGATGGGGGTGATCGGGTCGTGCCTCCGCGCGCTCGGGCCGCGGTGGTAGCTGGCCTCTGGTCGTCTCCGCAGCCGCGCGAAGGTGGTGGGGGCCAAGGCGGCAGCGGCGCGCAGCCGCGCCCCAGTGCCGCCGGTCACCGCGTTCGCTCCTCACCGGTGTTGGTGTCTTCCGGGCGGGTGCGGACGGCGAGGACCCGCAGCACGTGAGCGAGGTCGTGCGTGGGTGGTAAACCTGGGGCGGCGAACAGGTTGGCCTGTTGCGCGTGGACCCGTTGTCGCAGTGCCCGCGCGAGGTCCACGCCGGCCTGGGTGGGGCGTACGACGACACGTCGACGGTCATGCTCGTGCAACTGACGTTGGACGAGGTCGCGGTCGACCAGCAGGCTGAGCGCGTTGGTGAGGGTGGCCTTGGCGATGCCCACCTCAGCGGCGACGACGCGGGTTTCCACCACCCGCCGGGCGCAGATGAGCACCAGCACGTCGTAGGTGGTCCAGGTCATGCCTGCCTCGCGCAGCGCGGTGCGCTCGATGTAGGCGCGGACGGTGTTGGCTGTGCGGCACAGCTGGGCAAGGGCGTCGGGGCGAGCCGGCGGCGTGGCCCTCGCGTTGACCGGTGGCCGGTAGATTCCCGCTGTCCGCCAGCGGGTGTTGGTGCTCATCGCGACCACCTGCGTTGCCGCGGGCGGCGCAGGGCCTGCCGGTTGCGGCATTGGCCCCCCTTGCCCCCGCCGCAGTCGCCCGGCGGCGGTTCGGGTGTCGGTCGGCGTGGTTGGCTGGACTGTTCGCTGCGCATGGTTCAACCCCCGTGGTTCGCGCGCTGTCGTTGTTGTGCCGGTGGCTGCGGCCGGGCCTCACCCAAGCCTTCGTTGATCTCGTCGGTGCTGACCCGACTGCCGGCGCTCGGCGTCAAGGTGTGGATGTTCGGCTAGTCCCGAGCACAGGCATGGGCGTGAGGCGCATGTCGTCTCTTCGACGCACCAGCTCGCAGCCTTTGAACGGGGAGGCGAGGCGTATCGGTGGTGGTCGGCGCCATCGGCGGCGCCGATGCGACGGTGGTCAGGACACCCCGGGAAGAGGGGAGCACCTCGGCCGGTGGGCTGACCATGCGGTGCTGGCGGCACATGCCACACACGAGCACGCGCCCGCGGCACAGCACCGATCACCAGGACGGCTGCGGCTGCGACCCGGCCGTTAAGACAGGGGCGATTGGCCGCCCCGCCGCGGGCTCAAGTCAGGTGGGCTGCGGCGGTTCGTGTCCCGATGCGGCGCCGAGCGCGGCGTTGACGCGCTGGCCGAGCAGGCGCAGTTGATGGTGGACGTCGACCAGCGCCGCCCGTCGCTGCACGGTGGGCTGCCGGGTCGCTGTGTCGACGAGGACCGCGATGTCGGTGCGCAACCGAGTGAGACTGCTGCTGATCGCGGTCGTCGGCACCTCGAAGGTGGTCGCGCGGCGACGCCGCGCAGGTAGGCGTCGCCGGGATGCCCCTCGCTGGGCCGGCCCCGGTATGTATGCCGCGTCCGTTCGTCGGTGTCTTGTCACTGCCGCCTCTCCTCGTGGTCGCGTCACCGCCGGACCCTGCCGTGCCGCTAGGCGAACCGCGTGTGGTGGCCACGCTGCGCGCGCCAAGGCTCTGGCGGTGTTGTCGTTGAGGGGCGTGAAGCCGGCGGGAAGGCCCTCTCCCCGCCCGCCGGCTTCCCCCGCTCGCGACCCCGTCCGCCGGGAAGGCGGGCGGGCCGTGAACGCTCGGGCTGCTCGTCTGATGGACCCCTGCACGTTCGCCTCCCCCTTCAAGGCTTGCCGCGCAACTCCGGGTCGACGTCGGGATCGACGCGATCGGGTCCCGTCACTGCTGCGGCCTGAACGCGGATCAGACGGAGCAGCCCCTCAGCGGCGGCCTGTCCCCCTCTGACGCCGCCGCCCGCGCATCGGGATGCCGTCTCGCGTGCGGTACCCCGATCCGCTACGCTCCAACTTCAGTTCGAGTTGAGCCGAACCGCAGTTGCGGAGCGATGCTCAGAGCTAAGCACACACCACCGAACGGCGTCAACCACAGTTTGAGTTGCTACCAACTACGGTTTGCGGGTTGGGAGATCCATGAACGACACGCCCGTGGACCAGGCCGAGGCCGAGGCCTCCCACCTGATCCAGACCAGACTCCTCGCGCTCTTCGAGGCCGCCAACGAAGACCGGGCTCCCTATACGGAGACCGAGGTCGCCCGGAGGCTCAACGAGCGCGGACACCGCATCACCGCCGAAGGCATCCGCAACCTCCTGCGCTCCCCCCGGATCAACCCCAAGGCCTCCACCCTGCGCGCCCTCGCCGAGTTCTTCGACGTGCCCGCGGGCTACCTGCTCGGCGACCAGGACGAGCCCGAAGAGCAAAGCCGGGAGGTCAGGGTCATGGCGAGATCCATCGCCAAGCTCTCACCCGCCTCCCAACAGAGCATCGCGAAGATCATCGAGAACCTCGTGGACCTCGAGGAATCCGCGCGAGAGGGAGGCAGGAACTCCTAGGAACCACCTCCGGCACGGAGACCACAGCGTGAAGACACCACCGTGCCCGGTCCCTCGCAGGTGCTGCCGTCCGATTCGAGTCCGAGGCAAGGCGCCGCAGCGCGCCCGCGCCGGACTCGAATCCCCCCGTGGTTTTGTCAGCTTCACCCCTGATTTCGCTCTCGCATGGATCGACGGACCAACCATGCCTGACTGATCGGAGCTGTGACAGGTGGCAAATCCTGCACGAACTGCCAGTTCGTGTACTGAGGCTGCGTTAAGGGCGCTGCGCTACCATGCCCGCTCGGGAGGTGACCGATGGAAGAGCTGGTCAGCCAGATGCTGCGGCACTGGCGCAGCCGGCTGACTCGTGACGACATCGGACTGCCGCCCCGAGTCCACCGCAAGCACGGATCCCTGACCCAGGAGGACGTCGCCGAGGCCACCGGATTCGGGCTACGCACATACGTGGACCTGGAGCGAGGCCGGTCCCGGCCCAGCCCCGAACTCCTCGACTCCGTCAGCGAGGTCTTGCGCCTGTCCGCCGACGAACGCCGGGCCCTGTGGCTGGCGGCCACCGGCACCGCACGGCCCGCTCAGAGCTACATGCGCGACGCGGACCCTGGACTGACACAGCTGTGCAAGTCGCTGCCCTACCCGGCCTACGTCACCGACGCCGCCTGGTGGGTCATCGCCGCCAACCAGGCGCTCGCCAACTGGTTCGACGACTTCGGCGCACTACCGGCAGCCGAACGGAATATCGCCAAGTACATCTTCGCCAACCCGCACGCCACGCACGTCTTCGTAGGCTGGCCCCGGTTCGCTGACGAATTCGTCGCCCGATTCCGGGCACTGTACGCCGGACTCGGGGAAAGCGAGGGATTCACCAGCCTCCTCGCGGAGCTACGCGAGCACCCGGAGTTCGAGAGCCGCTGGTCCGACACCGCCGCGATCAGCGTCGACCCGCCCACCGCCACCAGACTCTTCCGCGAGCCCGGCAAGGACCTTGACGATCCCGGCGTGCCGCTCGACATGGTGATCCTCGCACCCGCACAACCTGAGGACGGCAGGAGACTCGTCGTCTTCCAATACCCGCCCGGCTACACACCTCCCGCCCCGTCCGGCAGCAGCGGCACCGAGGTGTGCCCGGCCTGCATCCGCCTCCGGCAATGACCCAACAGCCCACCGCAGGCACCTGGCTCGCCACCGTGCGCCGCGCCGCAGGACTCACCCAAGTCGACACCGCCTGGCGAGCCGGCATCACCGTCCGCGCCTACCAGGCAATCGAGGCCGGCCGGCGCCCCACACCCAAAACCATGCACGCCATCGCCACAACACTGGGACTCGACCCCGCAGGCCGCCGGCACCTCGACCGCCTGATGCACCCACCCCGCACCGCCCCCGCACCACCACCGGCAGACCATCTGCACCAACTACTGGCCCACATCAGCGCACCCGCGTGGGCGGTCGACCCGGCATGGACCGTCCTCGCCGCATCACCCTCGGCCCCGGCAACGCCCGCCAACCTCGCACTCTGGGCAATCGACGCCGCCGCGAAATTCGACGACTGGCCCCGCGTGTCCGCCGAACTCGTCGCCCGCACACGATCAACACTGAGCTGGTACGAGACAGCTGGCGAGTCCGTCCAGAGCGTCGTCACCGCGATCCGAGAAGCGAGCCCCGCCGCTGACCTGGCCTGGTCAGCCGGCCGCGTCGCCGACGTTCCCCACCGCGAGGTCCTGGCCTTCGCCGGCCGATCCCTCACCCTGCACTGGGCGTCGGTGGGGGATGATCCGTCGGCGCGGCTCGTCGTAATCACAGGAAGGAATGCCCGGCATTCAGACGGCTCGCATCCACAGTGCGTCGTCCCCAACGTGCCGCTGCGCACCACGGCTCCCGGACGGCCCCCAAGTCCAGCAGAGGCCCAATAGACTGCAACCCGAAGTGCCTCCCTGACGGAGCAACCTGGTCACCACCTCACAGGTTCCCAGCAGGACAGGCACCTCCGCTTACCTACACCACCGCCGAGCCATCTCGGCGGGCCGGGTGCTCACGGAGGTCGGCATGCCCCAGCCAACCGAGGAACCATCCACCAGCTTGGTCCTGGTGCATCCCGGCCCCAACTGGGACCACACCCAGCCACTGGCGAAGCAACACAACGCCCAAGGACACATGGCCTGGGTCGCACACCACGTCGCCTCCGGCACCGCCATCGCAGCCGGCCCCATCTGGCGTCACGACCAACACCTCGACGGCGACCTCGTCGGCGTGCTCATCCTCGCGCTCACACCGACAGAAGCCGAAGAACTAACCCACACCGACCCAGCGGTCACCGGAGGCCAACTCGCCATGAACGTGCGCCCGTTCCATCGGGTAACCGTAGGTACGTAGAGGGCCTGGGTCGGCGCCGTAGGGGACAACCGGGACGCGCCCCAACAGCCAGAGCGGAAGCCCTCGGAGAAGTCGAGCAGCAAGAGCCGGGTGCTACGACACGGGGGGATCGCAGCACCCGGACTGCCCGCGACGATACGGCAAGCCCCACAGCGTTTGCAGCATCAGAATCGGGCGCGGGCCGCGCCTTGGCGGCTTCGGGCAACCTGAGGGTCAGCAGCAGTTTGCAGCTGTCGGCCTGCACGCCGAACGGCGGCAGGCAGGCACGCATTCGTGATGGCGCTCGACCGACGTCGGCACATCAACGTCCATCAAGGGCAACGCGACGTGCAGGCACGGGTCGAGTCCGAGTGACAGGTTCTCCGAGAACCCAAGGACTGATCTAATGGTGTCCTTGCCGGGATGTGTCGCAGCCATCCGGAAGCCTGTCCGCGATAGAAGATGGCGGCACCCCTGGGTACCGGCTCTCCTCGCGTCCCGGGGACCACCCCTGATTCCGGAAACGCATACCCCTTACCCGTTCATCGGCTGGCGCCTCCACCGGGTTAGGGGCTGCATCAGGGGCGGCTACCGGCGTCCGTTGTGGGAGGACGGCCAGGGCAAAGCCCCGCTTCGGCCAGCGCGCGGACCCCTGCTGGCAAGGCAGGGGGCGCCTCGTAGCTTCGCGACGCCGGCGTGCTGACCGGCGGCCACCTCTGGGGTACTCCGGCCCAACCCGATCGCGGGCGGCGACGGGAGGACCTGTCTTCTCGTCGGCGGTCAGCGGCACTAACGCCGGCTATCGTGCTGGACAATCGGCGTGCCTGCCCTGCCCCGCCGTTGGCCCCCGCCGTAGCTGTAACAGCGAGCACCGGACCGACGCTGATCCACAGGGGACGCCCGTGACGCACGGCCCTCCCCTCGCCGGGCGGGACGACAGGCCCCACCCTCCCCGTGGTCCCGTCCGGCCTCCCCATGTCCGACCCGCAACAGCGCCCCCTGACGCTGCCGGAGGCCCCGTGATCGTCGAATCGACCACCCGCACACCGCCGCCCCGCTGGCCAGTCAACGACAGCCGGCCCGCACCCACAGCGTGGAACCAGCCAACCCGCCCGAACCTGGTGGTACAGCAACAGCCGCGCGACTGGCTGCCGTACGCCGCGCTGGGCGGTACAGCAGTGATGATCGGATTCCTCGCCACGATCGTGGTCGTCCTGGCCCGATAGCCAGCCCTGCGCCCTCAACCAACAACGAACGCCCCCACCGCCAAGCAACCTGGTGGGGGGCTTCGCCCCGCCCCGAACCGGAGGTACCGGCAAGAAAAGGGCCAGTCAGCGGACAGTCGCATTCCCGGGCGGGCGCATGACGCCGGCCCGGGTGGTGGGCGGGCCGACGGTCAGGGCCGGAGTCAGCGGCGGCCGTAGGCGCCGGAGGCGATGCAGACGCCGATTGCGGCGAAGCCGACTTGGAGGACCAGCTCGATCCAGTCGATGCCGCGGGTGTCGGCGACGCCGAAGGCTCCGGCGACGAGCGTGCCGAGGAGCGCGGCGACCACCCCGATGAGCAAGGTGAGCCAGATCGGGATGGTCTGCTTGCCTGGTACGACCAGCCGGCCCAACGCGCCGATGACCAGGCCGATGATGAACGCGGTGAAGATGCCGGTGACTTCCACGAAAGCGTCCCTTCCCAGGCGGCTATCTGCTTCCAACGTCGCCTAACCGCGCAAGGGGGCCAACCGCTGTCTCTCATGGAACGGGCGGATGCCCGGACGGCCACGGGACCTGGCCGCCCGGGCATCGCCGCGAGAGTGTGTTACTTGGCCAGGGCGACCAGGGCACTGGCGGTGCGGAAGTACGGGTTGCGGCCGAGGTCACCGATCGTGACGATGCCGAGCGCCTCCTTGAGCAGCTTGGCACCACCGTCGCTAACCCCGGCGAGGGCGGACACCGGGGCGTCGACCAGCTCGGCGAGGGTCTTGTCCTGGAAGGCCTTGTCGACGAGCGTGGTGAGGTCGGCGGTGACGGGCATGAACACTCCTTTTTCACGTGGCCAGGCAATTCCGGCTACACGGGGCAAACCAGGTTGGATTAGATCATCAGCCGCGTTGTTAAGTCCACAGGGGACCACCAGGTCAGCATCCTCGCCCTCGCCGCCCTCGTCGTCGCCGAACGAGTCGAAGACCTCCTCGCGATCATGCCGCCGGCGACACCAACCCGTGTCGACGCTCGGCCCGCCCACCCCGAACGGGCCCAGCAGGCTCCCCCCGCCGCGCGGTCCGGTTCGCGCAGCGCCACCGCTCCTACATCGTGTGCGCTGTGTTCGTGGCGTGCTGGGCGAGGTAGGTCATGACGGCTGGGTTGTTGGTGTAGGCGAAGCCTTCCCATCCGTCGTAGCGGAATCCGGCCCGTCGGGCCATCTCGTCGATCGTGATCATCGCGTCGGCGAGTCGCTTGTCATTGCCGCCGACGAGTTGTTGACGCATCACTGAGTCGCCGACGAGGTCGATGAAGATCGGCTCGGTTCGGTGGTGGCGGTACCGCGCGAAGTTCGGATGGTAGCTGGGGCTTCCGGATCCGTCGGGGTCGCCGAGAAAGACGATGCCGGTCAGTGCGTCGAATTGGCAGAGGCTGTCGAGCGCGCGGTCGGACTCTGAGGGCACGTCGGAGTGCAGGGCCGGGCACTCGCGGATGATGTTGCGCGCCCGGCCGATGATGTCGATGTTGGGCTGGTCGAGGAGGCTGGCGCGGGAGGCGTAGAGGATGGCGTGGCGCAGCCAATTGCGGTAGTAGTCGAACTCGGGCCCCTGGGGCTTCCGGTCGGCGAGCGTCCGGACCGCGGTCCAATTCTTGACGCGGACCGCCTGCCCGCCTAGCGCGTAGGCGTGGGCGGCGATGAGCAGCCGCCGCTGGAGTGCGCTGAGCTGGTCGGCCGTTGGTAGGGGCGATTCGTAGATGCGCACCAGCGCGGAGACCGCCTCGGTGAACCATTGGTCTTGCCGATAGGTCAGAGCGAGCGCGGCGATGCTCGCCATTCGGTGCAGCAGGGTACCGAGCTCCGCCAGATCGGACGGTGGGATCTCGGCCGCGTCGGCGGTCGCTTGCAGTACGGCGCGGCGCAGGGGGATGTCGTCGTGGCGGCGCATCAGTTCCAGCGCCAGATCGTCGAACGCGGCAGCGTCGAGCCGCCAGGTCATCGCGGCGACCGGCAGTTGTTGCAGGTTGTGCGCAGCGAGCCGGACGTTGATCAGTGCGCTCATCTCGTCGCGGTACTCGGCACGCCACTGTTCCTTCTGCCGTTCGACGATCGATGCGATGAGGCGCTCACGATCGGCGGGTTCCCACACCACGCTCGAGGTTCCCCGCCGGACGTACACCTCGCCCCTGCGGAACTCGAATCCCTTGCGCTTGCCGCCCTTGGCCTGCGGGTCGTCGATCTCGTACTCGCCGTTGCGTGTGAAGATGTGGAAACCGCGGGGGCTGGCCGCGACGTAGAGCAGCACCATCGGGCACCCGTCGATGTTGTGCCGGGCAACGCCGAACTCGATCGGCTCCGTGATGTATTTGGCGACTTTCGCGCGGAGGCGGGACTCGTCGAACAGTTCGAGGTGTCGTCGGGTCAGGCCCGTAACTGGGGTGCCGTCGTCGGCGGCCCCGATGATGATGTAGCCGCCCTGATCGTTGCCGACCATTGCCGCGATGTCTTTGACCAGCGCGACCAGGTCGTAGGTGTCGCTGAGATCGCACAAGGTCTTGAAGTCCAGGCAGGACTGCTCGCAGCCCTCGGCCAGCAGTGACCGGAGTTTCTCCTCCGTCAGCACCGGCTCCACCACCGCTGCCACGACCCCTCCTTCTCGGGAAGCTGAGCACCGCCGGGTATCGCCGGTGCCATGTCATTCATCCGGATGGTGCCTGTTGCGGCGTCGTGGGCTCGTGGCTGACCGTTCAGCCAACTGTCCGAAGCGTGTCGGCGCGCTGTGCCACTCTGGTCAGGCCCGGCCGAGCCGGACGGCGGTGCGGTCGAGCATTCGCAGCAGGAGATCGCCGAAGGGCACGACCTCGGATGCGACCGTGGGATCGCCGTACTCGACCTGCCGGTGCGAGCTGGGGTTCTTGAACACGCCGATGGCCCCGGCGAACAGGGTGCCAAGCGCGTCGCGCTCGCCGGGGTCGAGGGCAGGGTCAGCCAGCGGCCCTTGACTGCCGAATGCCTGCCGCATCAGCTTGACGCCGATGTCCGAGTCACTGGCGCCGGCAAGTTCCCGCACGCGGATCTCCACCTCGCGCAGCGTCGCGAAGGCCGCCAATTCGTACTCGCCGAGCAGAAACTGGGTACGCACCGTGGCCGCGATCCGCGGATGCAGATCCACGTTCAGCCGCTGCTCGGCACGAACGAGAGCAAGCCCGTCAGATGCTTCGAGGACCGCTCGCCCACGTCGGGTGATGTAGCAGTGCGCGGAGTTCTGCTCCGGGTCGGCCGCCAGCAGCCCATGGGTACGCAGCCAATCGAACGCCTCCCCGAGGGCACGCAGCGCCTCGGCGTAATCGCTGACCCGGTTCGCCGCGTACGCCTGCTTCGCGCCCTGGATCATGCCGTTGCGCTGAAAGAGTCCACCGGTGCTCGCGGCGAATCGCTTCAGCAGGACAAGAGCCAGGCGGTCGACCGGCAGGTTCAAAGCCTCTTCCACCGACGCCGGCGGGGTGTAGGTGATCTGCACCTCGGCGAAAGTATCTCCAACCAGCGGAGAGGACAACCCGGTTCCGCCTCTCCCAGGTCGGCTGAGCTGGTCGGGATGAATGACGACGACCAGGCGTTCGTGGAGCACTGGCGCGTAGGGCCGGACGCTGGCCATGCCGGGCAGTCCACTGCTCGGACTGGCCGGCCATCCTGGGGCACACCGCTCGGCGCTTCCGGTATTCCAGGATGAGGCACTTGCCCTGGCGAAGTCCCTGACGGAGTCCCTGACGGCACCTGGGGAGGCGGATCGGTCGGACGTGGACGGCCAGGCGCTACTGCCGAATGGCATCCGGAGCTTCTTGCGCTGCGGGGTGGCCGACCTGGACACTCAGTTCTGGTGTGTGGTCACGGGTTGATCAGGCCGTTTTGCCGCAGCCAGGTTTCGATGGCGGGACGGGCGTCGTTGACTTCTTCGCCGCGTATGGCGAGTCCGGCGGCGATGACGGCGCCGCGGCATGCGGCCGCGGAGTCGCGTTCGGTGGTGCCCAGACCGCTCAGGGCGTAGGTGGTGACCGGGTGGGCGGTCTTGCCGGTGAAGTCGTAGCTGTCTGCGAACGTTGACATGATCATGGGTGCGCGGACGTTCCAGATCCCGCTGGCCAGACCGCGCCAGAGCGGTGCGCCGGTGACAACTACGACTGAAAGTCACCGCACGCACTATGCCCCTGAGGCCGGGTTGCACCTCACCCACACCCTGACTTTGTGCCCGGCGGCGGGCCGGACCTGGGAGGCGAACCGCAAAAAGGGCAACCGGACCGCCGGGGTTAAAGCATTGATGCTCGGTGATTGCCTTGGTGATCATCAACCCCCAGCGTCCGCTGGACCGGGCTGGACGCCCCGGAACCCCCAGGATCGGGCGGGACGGAGGGGATGCTCGTCGGACGAGCATTTGCTGAGGTGCGCCCAGACGGGATACCCGCTGACGGTTGCGCCGGCCGCCTGCATTGACTGTTGCCGCAGCGACCGTCGCTCTCGTGACCACTCGTGGCGGTGATCCGCAGGGCGCCAGCAAGGATGGACCGATAGCCGGACGTCCGGTAGTTCGCGGAATCGGATAGACGCAGGCACCTTCAAGCCGCCATCGCGACTTCGCTTGGCGAAGCGTGCGCCGACGGGTCCGTTTCCAGTACGTGTAATGGCAGTTCCTCCCTTCTCGAGGCCGGCCGGGCCTAGCGTCGAAGCAGAGCACCACCACCCGTTCTCGCTTACCGCAGGAGGTATCGCATGGCACAGGAACAGAGTCGCGCACAGCAGCTGGTGGGTGACATCGCCCCGAAGCTGGCGGAGCTGACCGACGAGGTGTTGTTCGGCGATGTCTGGACCCGACCCGGACTCTCGCCGCGCGACCGCAGTCTGATCACGGTCGCCGCTCTGACCGCGCTCGGGCGCACCGATCAGCTCCGGTCTCACCTCGGCTTGGCGCTTGACAACGGCGTGACTCCGGAGGAGCTGGCCGAGCTGGCCACTCACCTGGCGTTCTATGCGGGATGGCCGGCCGGGATGAGCGCGGCGACCCTACTCAAGCAGGTCGTCGATGAGCGGTGACCAACCGGACGGCCACCCGGTGATCATCCTGCCCGCGCCTCCCACGGCGAAGGCGGCGGAAGATCGGTTCACCGGCGATGTGTGGGTGGACGGCATCACCAATGGGGCCGGGGCCGGGTGCGCGCGACTGGCGACAGTGCGGTTCTCACCGGGAGCACGGACCGCGTGGCATTGCCACGCCCGCGGCCAGACTCTCCGCGTGACCGACGGGCACGGGCTCGTCCAGTCCAGGGATGGACAGATCATCGTGATGCGACCGGGCGACACCGTCTACACCCCACCCGGCACCTGGCATTGGCACGGGGCGATGCCCGGTTCGTTCATGACGCACCTCGCACTCACCGATAGCGGCAGCGAGGCCGGTGTCGCCGATGTCGAGTGGGGCGAGCACGTCAGCGACGACGAGTACACCGCCGCGACCAGTGGCGACACCGGAAGGAGCACGCGATGACGACGGACGACAGCGTGACATCCGAGCCAACAGCTACGCCGCTGGCGATTGCCGCGCAGGGAAGCTTCGCCGTCGGCGGCACTATGGTGTCCAAGGAGGGGAGCTTCAACCCGCGCGATCCGATGAATCCGGTGGGACAGACACTGCATGGCGATCACGCCCGCGTCACGTTCCAGATCCCGGTCGATGCCCGCCCCCTGCCGCTGCTGTTCTGGCACGGCTGGTGGGTAGATAGCAGCTGCTGGGACACGACGCCCGACGGTCGCGAAGGCTTCCGCACCCTGTTCCTCCGACGCGGCTTCCCGGTGTATCTGCTCGATCAGCCGCGGCGCGGTTCGGCCGGCAAGACGACAACTGCCACAGAGATCAACACCGAGCCGAACGAGCAGTGGTTCTTCAACCAGTTCCGTCTGGGACTGTGGCCAGACTTGTACGAGGGCGTTCAGTTCTCTGACGATCCTGCGGCGCTCGAGCAGTTCTTCCGGGCCATGGTGCCCGACACCGGTCCGCTTGACACAGAGGTGATCGTCGCGGCAGCGTCGGCGGCGATCGACCGCATCGGCCCGCTCGTGCTGGTCACCCACTCTCACGCCGGCGGGTTCGGGTGGCTCGCCCAGATGCGCAACCCCAATGTGCGCGCGGTGGTCAGCATCGAACCGGGCAGCGGGTTCGTGTTCCCCGAGGGTGAGTTGCCCGAGGCGATGCCGAGTTCGAACGGCACGCTGGAGCCAACGCCCATCCCCGCCTCGGAGTTCGAGGCGCTGACGCGGGTACCGATCATCGTCTACTACGGCGACGACATCCCGACCGCGCCGACCGACATCGCCGGCCGCGACAACTGGCGCGTCCGCGTGAAGATGGCCCGGATCTGGGTCGACACGATCAACCGCCACGGCGGCGACGCAACCTTCGTGTCGCTGCCCGAGCAGGGCATCCACGGGAACACCCACTTCGCGTTCAGCGACCTCAACAACCACGAGATCGCCGACCAGATCACAACGTTCCTCGCCGACAAAAACCTCGACTGAGCACACCCAAGGAGATGCACATGAACGACAGGAACACCAAAGTCGAAATGGGTCCGGTGCACGACTACCGTGACAACCCGTTCGGCCTCGTCTACGAGTACGCCATCACGGAGAACGAGCCGGGCAAAGTCAACATCCACCCCGTCAGCTACACGCTGCGCGGCCTGAAGATCGCCGCGAACGTCTACACCCCGGCGAACTACGACCCGAACGGCGCGTACCCGGCCATCACCGTAGCGCACCCTAACGGCGGAGTGAAAGAGCAGGTCGCCGGTCGCTACGCCCAGCGACTGGCCGAGCAGGGCTACATCACCATCGCCGCGGACGCCGCTTATCAAGGTGCGAGCGAAGGCGAGCCGCGCAACGTGGACAAGCCCTTCTTCCGCACCGACGACGTGCACGGCATGGCGGACTTCATCGCCGGCTATCCGGGCGTGGACACCGAGCGTTTGGGGGCGCTTGGCATCTGCGGCGGGGGCGGGTACACCTTGAAGGCGGTGCAGTCCGACAAGCGTTTCAAGGCCGTCGCCACGGTGAGCATGTTCAACTCGGGCCGGGTGCGTCGCAATGGCATGCAGGACTCGCAGATGGGCACCATCCAGAAGCGCCTCAAGGAGGCTTCTGACGCCCGCGCGCAGGAGGTGGCCGGGAGGGGTATTCCCGTCCGTACCCACGAGATGACCGGCGGGAATATTCTCTATGCGGGCGACGCGGACCTGACGGATGAGCAAATCGATGCACTGCCGGTCGATCTATATCGGCAGGGTTACAAATATTACTGGAGGACCCACGCGCACCCTGGCTCGACCTTCAAGTACACGATGAGCAGTCTGCTCGATCTGATGTCCTTCGACGCCACCGACCAGCTCGACCTGATCAACGTACCGCTTCTGCTGATCGCGGGAAGCGAGGCCGACACCCGCTACATGAGTGAGGACGCGCTCTCGAAGGCGACCGGCACGGAGGACAAGGAGTTGTTCCTCATCGAGGGCGCAACGCATATCGAGACCTACTGGGTTGACGAGTACGTGGATGCCGCACTCGGCAAGCTGACGGCGTTCTTCGCCAGAACCGTATAGGCGCGCGAAGACGCCTTCAACGGCTGGGCTGCACCCCCGGCGTGAGCCACGCGGGGGTGTCTGCCGTTGGGTCACCGCGAGCAGGGGCTTCGAATCGGTCGGGTGCCGGTGGTCAGAGAACCTGCCCGAACGTGCGCCGAGTCCCGGGGGGCGTTCTCTGCGGGCGGAGGAGAATCGAGGCATGGACGGCACGTCACCTGCGCCCGCACGAGTCCGACGGTGGCGCGCCCGTGCACATGCCGGTGAGGGTGCGACCACGTTCGAGTTGTTCTTCGACCTGGTCTACGTCTTCGCCGTCACGCAGGTCGCCGACCTCATGACGCACGACCACGGCGCGCAGGGTGTCCTGCACGGGCTGATTCTGCTCGGCATGCTGTGGTGGACGTGGTGCGGTTTCACCTGGCTGGGCAATCAGGTCCGCGCCGATGCGGGAATCGGGATGGCCGGTTTCGGCCTCGCCACGGTCGGTGTCTTCGTCGTCGCCATGACAGTCCCCGAGGCGTGGTCAGACGCCGACGGTGGCTTGTACGGACCGGCCGTTCTGGTATCGGCGTACCTTTTCGTGCGGGTAGTCCACCTCGTCGCGTACAGCATCGCTGCGCAAGGCGACGTGGGACTGAGGCGACAGATCGCGATCTCCTGGCTGCCGCTCATCGTCATGGGTGTCCTGCTCCTGCTCGGCGCTGCCATGGGTGGCGAACTGCGGACGATCCTGTTCGCCGTCGCGGTCCTCGGCGAATGGCTGTCGATCTACCTGACCTCC
The DNA here is from genome assembly GCF_040634005.1 of Micromonospora sp. NPDC007271. NCBI lineage: Bacteria > Bacillati > Actinomycetota > Actinomycetes > Micromonosporales > Micromonosporaceae > Micromonospora > Micromonospora sp. NPDC007271. The sequence continues at coordinate 41,480 of NZ_JBEYER010000030.1, read as the reverse complement.
CGGTCTGGCAGCTGGAGAATCCACAGCGCGTCCCATTGGACGGAACGGTACGAATTGTTCGTCCTGATCGTTCTCGGCGAGTCACTTGTCGCGGTAGGTGTCGGGGCGGCTGAGCACGCCCTTAGCGGGCCGCTCCTCATCGCTGCCGGGTTGGGTGTCGGCTTCGCGGTCTGCCTGTGGTGGTTGTACTTCGATCTGGTCGCGCCCGCCACCGAACAGCGCGTTGCTGAGCTCGCGGGATCGAAACGTGTGCGGGTGGCGCTGGAGGCCTACGTCTACGGTCACTTCCCTCTGATCGCGGGGGTCGTCGTCGCTGCTGTCGGCGTTGAAGGCGCCTTGCATCTGGCAGAAAAGCCTGAACCCGTCGGCGCCTTCTATGGACTGTGCCCGACTGGCGGAGTGATGCTGCACATGGTCGGGCACTTGATATTCGACCGCCGCGTCCTGCGCGCACGAAACATCGCCCGGATCAGCACGCTGCTCGTCCTCACTGTGCTCTCACCCGTGATCGTGTTGTTTCCTGCGCTGGCAGCGCTGGCCTGCGTGACGTTCGTCCTCGCCGCGCTGGTTGTCTTCGAACGCGTGCACTTCGCCGGACTGCGACAGCAGTACCGAAACGGATAGCGGGCTCAGAACCGCCCGCGGACGGCGTCGAGTTCGGCGACGACGCCGGCGGGCTCCTGGTCGAGCGGCATGTTGTCGCGGTCCAAGACACCGTCGAGCGCGCCCGCCGGGTCGGCCCGCAACGCGGCGAAGAGCGGGTCGAGGTCCGTCTGGGCTGGCCCGTTCTCGGCCACCAGTTCCAGGGTCTTGCGCGTCGCGGCGTCCGACGTCAGTGACCCGACCAGTACCTGGGCGATCTGGGTGCGTGCGATGACGCCGTCGGAAGGATCGCTGGCCCACCGGGTGTCGCCCTGCAACATCACCAGACGGTGCTGATCGGGGGTGTTGTAGTCGAACCAGCCCGGACGGACGATCGTGTACGGCAGGCCGCTTGCCCGGACGAGCCGTTCCCCGCGGCGTTTCCAATCGTGGCCTGGCGTGTGCTTCGTGACGCCGATCGCGGTCATCAACGCGATCCTGGCCGGGGCGTCCAGGACACTCAGGATGTTGCGCACGGCTCCGTAGTCGACTGCTTCGGCTTCCTGCGCGCCTCCGTGGCTGCCGTGGGTGAAGACGATGCCGGTGACGCCTCTGACGGCGTCGCGCAGCGTCTCCGCGTCCGTCAGGTCACCGACGACGACTCGCGTGCCCTCGGGAAACCGGTCCGCTTGGGCCTCGTCGCGCACCAGCGCCCTGGTCTCGTAGCCGGCACCGAGTGATTCGGCGACCGCCGGCCTTCCAATGCTCCCGCTTGCCCCGACGACGAGCACCGTGGACATCACGTTTGCCATGATCGTTCCTTTGTTAGTCGCTCGTGGTTGCCTGTTCGCGGATCTTCGTGATGGCATCGTTGAACCCGTCGGCGCAGCCGCTGGCGCCAGCGAGCTTGCCGACCTCGGCCTCGTCGAGGCTCTTCCCGATCACCTCGTCCGGCACGGCGGCGGCGAACCGCTCTTGGTAGCCGCGGGAGGTGTCGTTGTTCTCCGGCATCGGCTCGACGGTGACGTCGGTGATCGTGCTGTTGCTGAGGGTGATGGTGATGGTCATGTAGGACGGTGCGCCACCGTAAACGCCCCTCACGGTATAGGTGCCGTCCTTGTATTTGGTGCCGCGCGAGCTGGGGTCGGCTGGCGGCGAACTGGCTGGCGGTGTGTTCGACGGCTTGGGCGACGGCGGCGGGGTGCTGCTGTCTGTGCTGCTGCATCCGGCCAGGGGCATGAGCACGGCGACCGATGCGGCGGCCCCGAAGGCCGCGCGGGTGAGGATGTGAGGTTTCATATCTTCTCGTCTCCCTTGGGGTTGGTGCTGGTTGATGGCTCAGCGCACCGCCGGGGTGATGGCGCGGGTGGGGTCAGAGGAAGAGTTCTCCGTGGAAGTCGTTCGACCATTGGACTCTGCCGTCGGCGAGCATCCGTACCCAGCTGAACTCGAACGTGCGCAGGGACGCGGGTTCAATGACGAACAGCGCGGTCGCCAGCCCGTCGGCGGTCGCGGCGTCTGCCGCGATGGCCCAGGTCGCGACGACGTCGGATACGGGGCGCCGGGTCCGCCCGTTGAGCACGTGGTGCAGACCATCACCCCAGGCGCGCCGGTTCGTCGCCGACGCGCACAGCGCCGCATCCTGCAGGGAGACCTTGCCGATGACCCGCCCCGGCAAGGTGGGATGTTCGAGGCCCACGACGACAGGCTCACTGCCGCGGTGTCGCATGTCGCCGCTGCCGTCGACCACGAAGTTGTCGATGTCGGCGTCCAGCAGCGTCTGCGCGATGAGGTCGACCAGGTAGCCCTTGCCGGCTGCGCCGACATCGATCACGACCGGACGATTCACCGTGATCGTGGTGCCGTTACGGTGGATGTCGGAGACCCAGGCGTCGCGGTTCCGGCGCCCGGCGATGGCGGCCTCATCGGGGATGAGCGTGTACCGGGCGTCGTAGCCGAGCAGTTCGAGGTCCCGCCCGACGAGCGGGTCCACTGCCCCGCCGGTGGCGGCGACGAGGCGGTCGTAGAGATCGAACAGCGCTGCGTCCCGGGTGGGGAACTCGAAGCGTCCCCCGCCCTCGGCATGTGCGATCCGGGTGATGAGCGAGTCCGCGCGGAACCGGGACCAGACAAGGTCGAAGTCTTCCGCGAGCGAGCGGATCCGCTGCCGCGACTGCTCGGGCAACGGGCGCTCGGTGTCGATCTGCCACGCCGTGCCGATCGCGGTGAATTCGAAGTGGTCGCTGGCGTTCATCGACCCGTCGTTCATTTGGGCAACCGTGAGTTCATCGACGCCGTGGTTCCGCAGCTCAGGCTTCGGGGATGTCGCGTCCGAATGCCTCCGGGGTGACGGTCTCCGGGTCGGGGCCGCCGCGCACCCCGGTGTCGAGGCCGTCGATCGCGGCGAGCTGGGCGGTGGTGAGCTCGAAGTCGAACACGTCGAAGTTGGAGGCGATCCGCTCCGGTCTGACGGACTTCGGGATGGCGCAGCGCCCCTCCTGCAGATGCCAGCGCAGCATGACCTGGGCCGGCGTCTTGCCGTGGGCGGCGGCGATCTCGCCGATCACAGGGTCGTTGAAGGTCGATCGGCTGCTGTCGCCGCGGTAGCTGGTGATGCCGCCCATGGGCGACCACGCCTGGGTCAGGATGCCCTGCTCGGCGTTCGCCGCCTGCACCGCCGGCTGGGAGAAGTAGGGATGGACCTCGACCTGGTTGACCGCGGGCACCACACTGGTCTCCTCCAGCAGCTTCGACAGGACGCCGGGCATGAAGTTGCTGACTCCGATCGCGCGGACTCGACCGTCGGCCAGCAGCGTCTCCAGCGCCTTGTACGCGCCCACCGTCTTGTCGAACTGCGTGGGGACGGGCTGGTGCAGCAGCAGCAAGTCAATCTGGTCGACGCCGAGTTTGCCCGCGCTCTTGTCGAAAGCGTGCAGGGTCTCGTCGTAGCCGTAGTCGCTGATCCAGATCTTCGTCTCGATGAACACCTCGGGCCGATCGAGCCCGGAACGGCGGATGCCCTCGCCGACCTCGCGCTCGTTGAAGTACGAGGCCGCCGTGTCTATCAGGCGATAGCCGACACGCAATGCCTCGGCGACGGAAGCGGCAGTGGTCTCAGGCGGGGTCTGGAAGACGCCGAAACCCAGCGCGGGCATCTCGACGCCGTTGTTCAAGGTCACGGTCATGCTCATGCTCTCCACGTTAGGGTCGTGGCGGTGGGTTGAGGGAGTAACTGGCAGTACGCCCTTCGCGGTGGACCAATTGGCCCCATGCGTTGGAGTGGTCGGCTGCTGTCGCAGGTTCAGCCGCCGGAGTGCTCGTCGCTGTTCGCCTGGCCGGTGGCGACCAGACTGCCGAGAAGCCTGAGCCGCTCCTCGGTCGGGCTGCCAGGTGCGGCGGTGTGACCGAACAGGAACCAGTCCGGGTCCGCAGGCAGGTCCATCGCCTCGTAGTCGAGTTCCAGGTCTCCCACGAGGGGGTGATGGATACGTTTGATGCCGAGCCGGTGGAATTGAACATTGTGCCTGGCCCAACGGATGCGGAATTCGTCGCTGCGGGTCACAAGCTCTCCGATCAGGTCGGTCAGTTCCTTGTCGTGGGGACGCTGCCCGGCGTAACTGCGCAATGTCGCGACGATCTCGTCCGCGACGTGGTCCCAGTCTGGGAAGAAGGTGTCTGCGGCGGGATTGAAGAACATGAACCGGGCGGTATTCGCGTGGTTTGCCGCGTCATCGAGGATCGGCGCATACAGGGCGCGGCCCAGCGGATTCGCGGTGACGATGGTCATCCGGCGGTCGCGAATCCAGACCGGTGCTCCGGTGATGGCATCGAGAAGCCGCCGCAGGCTGGGCCTGATGGCATGGTCTCCCGGGCGTTTGCGTTGGCGTTGGCGCGCGGGGCGCGGGCTGGCTGCCCTGGCGAGGTCGTGGAGGTGCCCGGTTTCGGTTTCATCCAGCTGGAGTGTCCGGGCAAGGCTGTCCAGAACCTCAGGAGAGACCCCGGAGAGGTCGCCGCGTTCCATGCGCGCGTAGTGCTCGACGCTGACGCCGGTGAGCAGTGCGACTTCCTCACGCCGCAGTCCCGGCACGCGCCTGCGGCTGCCACCGATGATGCCGGCCTGGTCGGGTGTGATCCGGTCTCTACGGGTGCGCAGAAACTCCACCACCTCTGCTCGATGGTTCATAAATCACACGCTAGGCCCGACCGGTTGCCGGAGGGAGGTACTGGCAGTACGTGGACGGACTCTGCGCCCCTCCGATATGCGAGGGCGCCTGTTCAACTCCCGTCGGTGTACGTCCGGAATCAGCGACGCTCGCGGACGCCGCCGATCGTCTGGTCGGTGGCGGCGAGGCTGCCGAGAAGCTTCAGTCGCTCCTCAGTCGGGCTCCCAGATTCAGCGGTGTAGGCGAACATGAACCACTCCGGGTTCGCAGGCAGATCCATCGCCTGGTAGGAGAATTCCAAATCTCCGACCGCGGGGTGGTGGATGCGTTTGATTCCGCTCCGGTGGTGGCGGACGTTGTGTTTCGACCACCGGTGGCGGAACGTGTCACTGCGGCTGACAAGCTCGCCGATAAGACCGGTGAGCTTTTTGTCAAGCGGATTCTGCCCGGCGTAGATGCGCAGGGTCGCGACGATGTTGTCGGCGTTCTGCTCCCAGTCGGGGAAGAAGATCCGCGCGGCCGGATTGAGGAAGGTGAATCGTGCCGTGTTCCCCCGGTTCGCCGGGTCCTCGAGCATGGGAGCATAGAGAGCCCGGCCAAGCGAGTTCGTAGCGACGAAGTCCATGCGACGGTCTCGCACCCACATCGGCGCGCCGGTCACCGCGTCCAGGAATCGCTGCAACGTGGGTGTCACGGACTGCCCGGTGGACCGCTTGCGGCGCGGCAGCGGTGGGCCAGCGGCATGGGCGAGGTCTGTCAAATGATCGTACTCCGCTTCATCGAGCTGGAGGGCACGGGCGAGAGCGTCGAGAACCTCGACGGAGACGCCGGCGAGGTCGCCGCGCTCCATTCGCGCGTAGTACTCGACGCTGACGCCGGTGAGCATGGCGACCTCTTCCCGGCGCAGACCAGGCACGCGGCGGCGTCCACCGCCGATGACGCCGGCCTGGTCGGGCGTGATGCGGTCCCTGCGGGACCGCAGGAAGTCTGCCACCTCCGCTCGATGATCCATACCATCAACGCTAACGCCAGCTACAGCGCTGTGGGAGGAACTGCCAGTACACGGATCAGCCCTGACTCCCCCGCGCGCCCAGGACGCGGTGGAATGGCTGCATGGCCTCTCCTTCACCTACGAACGCACGCTCTGCCGTAGCGACACCCAAGCACATGGGCGCGGTGCTGGCGATCGTGCTGGTGAGCTACTTCATGATCGTGTTGGACAACTCGATCATCTTCACCGGGTTGCCGCAGATCGAAGCGACCATGGGGCTCACGGCCGGGGGTCTCGCCTGGGTGCAGAACGCCTACACGCTCGTCTTCGGCGGGCTGCTCCTCCTCGGCGCTCGTGCCGGCGACCTCCTCGGTCGGCGACGCGTGTTCATCGTCGGCCTAGCTGTGTTCGGGCTCGCCTCGTTCCTGATCGGCATCGCGCAGAACGAGGCGTGGATCATCGCGGCCCGCGCCTTCCAAGGCATCGGTGCCGCGATCGTCGCCCCTTCCTCCCTCTCCCTCATCACGGCTCTGTTCCCCGCCGGCCCCGAACGGACCCGTGCCGTGGCCGCCTACGGCACTACAGCGGGGCTGGGCGCGAGCCTTGGCCTGGTGGTCGGCGGGGCGCTGGCTGACTGGATCTCCTGGAGGGCAGGGTTCTTCATCAACGTTCCCATCGCGATCCTCATGATCGTGGGCTCCGCGCGGTTCCTGCCCGCATTCGCCACTCAACGCGGCAGGTTCGATCTGCTCGGCGCCGTTTCCTCGACCTTCGGCATGGGAGCTTTCGTCTACGGCATCATCCACGCCGGCGATCACGGTTGGACCGATCCGGTCACCATGGTGTCGCTCGCCGTCGGCGTCGTCGTGCTCGCATGCTTCGTGCTGAACGAGTGGCGGGCAACTCAGCCGATCATGCCGCTGCGGCTGTTCGCGAGCCGGGAGCGATCCGGCGCGGCCGTGGCGAGACTATTGTTCGCCGGGACGATCATCGCGTTCTTCTTCTTCACCACCCAGCTCTTCCAAGGCGTCTACGACTGGACCCCACTGCAAGCAGGCCTCGGGTTCCTCCCCATGACCCTCGTCCAGTTCGCCTCCTCGCTGCTCGTGTCTCGACTGACCCGGCGATTCGGTAACGCGGCCCTCGTCGCGACCGGGCTCACGCTCGTCCTCGCCGGGATGATCTGGATCGCCCAACTCACCGCCGAGACCTCGTTCCTCGCCGGCGCCGTCGGCCCGCTCGTCCTCATCGGCCTCGGCCAAGGCATCGCCTTCGGCCCGCTCACCGCCGCGGGGATCGCCGGGGCTCGAGTCGAAGACGCCGGAGCAGCATCCGGCATGGTCAACACCGCTCACCAGCTCGGCAGCACCCTCGGCGTCGCTATCCTCACCTCCGTCGCCGCCGGAGCAGCCACACTCGAAACCCGCGTCACCGATGCCTACACCGGCGGCGCCGTCATGCTCGGCATCGCCCTGGCCGCCGCGCTCATCCTGATCGTCCCGTCCGAAGTCGCCCACAGGAAGACGGCATCGTGACCGATTCGCTGAGCCGCAGAACCCTCCTGGCGGCCGGCCTCACGGGGGTCGCGGCCATGGCTGCGCTCCTCACTGGCTGCACGACTGAGCAGCGCCCGCGAGCCCGTCCCTCCAGCGAAGGCAGCACCGACATGACTTTTAGTTTGGTGCTGTTAAGAGCGCGTCCGCCCGCCCCGCCGTGGCCATGCGGGGCGGGCGGAAGCGCATGAGGGGTCGCGTCAGACGGTGAGGAGCACCTTGATGGCGCGCCGCTCGTCCATCGCCTTGTAGCCCTCCACAGCCTCCTGCAGCGGCAGGGTGAGGTCGAAGACCTTGCCGGGGTCGATCTTGCGGTCCCAGATCAGCTGGATCAGGTCCGGAAGGAACCGGCGCACCGGGGCGGGCCCACCATGCAGATGAATATCGGCGAAGAACAGCTCCAGGCCGGGCAGCTCGACCCCATGGGTGACGCCGACGAAGCCGAGGTGCCCGCCGGGGCGGGTGGACCGGATGGCCTGCATCATCGACTCCTGCGTGCCGACCGCCTCGATCACGCTGTGCGCACCCAGTCCGTTCGTGAGCTCCTTGATCTTCGCCACGCCCTCGTCGCCGCGCTCCTCCACGATGTCGGTCGCGCCGTAGAACCGAGCCAGCTCCTGCCGCTGAGGGTGGCGGGACATCGCGATGATCCGCTCCGCACCCAGCTGCTTGGCGGCCAGGACGGCCATCAAGCCAACCGCGCCGTCACCGACGACCGCGACCGTCTTGCCCGGGCCGGCCTCGGCGGCGACCGCACCGAACCAACCAGTACCGAGCACGTCGGACGCAGCCAGCAACGACGGGATCAGCTCCGGGTCCGGCTGCCCCGGCGTAGGAACAAGGGTGCCATCCGCCAACGGGATACGAGCCTTCTCCGACTGCGTACCGATCGTCGACACGAAGATGCCGTGCACACACTTGGACTGGTAGCCGGACTGGCAGATCTCGCACGTGTTGTCGGAGATGACGAACGACCCGACAACGAAGTCGCCGACCTTGACGTTCTTCACCTCGGAACCGATCTCCTCGACCACGCCCACGTACTCGTGACCCATGACCTGGTCCTTGACGGGCTCGATGCCCCGATACGGCCACAGATCGGACCCACAGATACAGGTCGCGGTCACCCGGATGACCGCGTCCGTAGGCTCGATGATCTTCGGGTCCTCACGCTCCTCGACGCGGACGTCGCCGGCGGCGTACATCACTACTCCACGCATCCGATGTCTCTCCTCCCTGTGTACGGCGCCGAGCCGTTCCCAAAGGCGCAGCATCCGGGTCCTGGCCCATCGAACGCCCGCCCAGCACGAGAAGCGGCTCACAAGATCATCTGCAGTCAGGCAGCCCTCCCCTTCAGCCCGACGGGACCGTAACTACCCGCAAAGTAGATCCGGACACCGCAAGACACCCGCAACAGTGGTCCGGACTCCCGCAATGGTCGAGCAGACGCGACACCCCGGACCGCCGCATCGTCTACATGGGTAGGCGACACCGGCGCACCCGATGCATCCGCGAGGCCCGACCGAGCACATCACGCGCTGGGGCGCATAGCCGCGAGCCGACAGCAACCGCGACGTGATCGCGGGGGGACGGCCGCAACACCGGCCACGTTGTGTTCGGGATCTACGCCGGCTCGAGCGCACTGCGAGCCGGCGTATCGGTGCGGGACGGTCAAACCCGCCAAACGCCCCCACTGCACCCCGGATGGCTACAGCCGCTCAGGTCCCGCCACGCTCACCGCCGCCACCCAATCGGCCGGCCCGCATCGACGGATATCGGTGGACTTAGTGATCGTAGACGTCACTGCCGTCAAGACCCATCCGGACCCATCCGGACGTCGCCAGACGGAAACGGACATAGGGGATACCCGTCGGACGAGCAGCCACCGAGCAGCCACACGTCCACAAGGGACGGATAAGCAAAGGGCCTGACCCACGTTTCCGCAGGTCAGGCCCTTACGATCTTGCGCGCCCGAAGGGACTCGAACCCCTAACCTTCTGATCCGTAGTCAGATGCTCTATCCGTTGAGCTACGGGCGCTTGGTGCTCGGCCAGTCTACACACCTGGCTTTCGCGCGGAGACTCCGGGATTCGAACCCGGGAGGGGCTTTAAGACCCCAACCGCATTAGCAGTGCGGCGCCATAGACCAGACTAGGCGAAGTCTCCCCGGTGGCCCGGAGACCACCGCGCCCGAGGATACAGGTCCGCACCCGCCCTGAGCAAAGCGACTACCGGCGAAGGGGGCGTTGGCTGGGATTACCCCGTGTGCGAGCTCACAGTCCGGACTAGGCTCCATCGATATGCAGGAGCAGCCGCCGAGCGAACCGCCCCGTCGCGAGCCCGCCGCCAATGCCCGGCGGAGCCGCTCCACGAAGCCGAACTTCACCCCGCCCCCGATCTCCGAGCCTCCCGCTCCACCGGCGGGTCACGCCGAGACCGAAGGCGGGCCACCGCCCCGTGCCCGTCGGGCCCAGGGTGCTCCGATCGTGCTCTTCCAGCCACCCGACCCGGCCGCGGTCGCGCCCCCCACTGCGGTGGCCGGCCCGGCACAGGGCGACCCGGCCGCCGCCGGGCGTGAGCCGCCGACGGACGCGCCCGCCGTCGCGCCCCACCCCCGCCCATCCGCGGAGGCGCTCCCACCCGCCGCCGAGGCCGACACCGCCTCCGGTACGCCGGACAGCCCGCCCGGCCGGCGAAGGACGCCCGCAGCGAGCGGCCGGCGGGCACCCGCCGCCCGGGCCGACGCCGAGGCGGTGGGGAAGCCGGTCCCGAAGGCTGCCGACCGGGCCACGGCCCGCACGGCGCCCCCGGCCGAACGGGCCACGCCGACGGCGAAGACGGCGGCCGGCCCGACCGAGGAGAACCGGGCCGAGGAGGCCATCCGGGCGAAGAAGGCCAGCTCAGCCAGAAAGGCCGCCCCGAAGAAGTCAGCCACCCGCGAGAAGTCAGCCGCCCCGGAGAAGAAGGCCACGGCGGCGAGGAAGACCACGGGGGTGAGGAAGACCGCCCCGGCGAGGAAGACAGCCGCCGCCGATCCGGGGCCGGAGCGGCCGCAGGTCACCATGACGATGGCCGAGGAGGCATCGGCGCGTACGCCTGAGGCGGGCTGGCGGGCGGTGGCCGCACGGGTGGCCGACCACCCGGGTTTCGCGCCGGAGCTGCTGGCCCTCGCCGCGGTGGACGCCCTCGGGTCAGCTGCCCGGGACCGGGTCGAGCAGCTCCGAAGGACGTACCCCGGCGCGGACGCCGACGGGCTGGCCCGCCTGGTGACCCGGCGATTCGTCCGGCTGGCCGGTACGGCCGGGGCGTTCGCGGTGGGGGCTGGTCTCCTCGCGCCGGTGGCCGAGCTGGCGGCGGCCCTGTGGGCGCAGGCGAGCCTGGTGCTGCACCTGGCGGCGGTCCACGGCCGGGATCCCGGGCATCCGGACCGGGCGGCGGAGCTGCTGGTGCTGACCCAGGTACACCCGGACATCGATACGGCACGCGCGGCCCTGGACGCGGTCCGATCGGCGGGCGCACCGGCGGACGGGCCGTGGCCACGGGCGGTCGAGGCAGCGTGGCGGTTGGCGACGCCGCTGGCGGCGCAGGCCGGTGCTTGGCTGATGCTGCGGCTGGCGTCCCGGCTGCTCCCCGGCGCGGCGCTGCTCGCCGCCGTGGCGGGCGACTCGGCCGCCGCCGAGCGGCTGGCCGCCCGGGCCGGCGCCCTCTACCGGCCGACCCGGCCGCGCTGACCCTGGCGGGACGGCGGCCGGTCAGAGCCAGCCGAACCAGGACCTGGGCAGCAGCGCGTAGCCCACGAAGGCGACCACGTCGAGCAGGGTGTGCGCGACGATCAGCGGGGCCACCCGCCGGGTACGCAGGAAGAAGAAGCTGAACACCACGCCCATCACCGCGTTGCCGACGAACGCGCCGAAGCCCTGGTAGAGGTGGTACGAGCCGCGGAGCAGGGCGCTGGCGGCGATCACCGCGCCGAGCCGCCAGTGGAGCTGCCGCAGCCGGGTGACCAGGTAGCCGACCACGATCAGCTCCTCCAGCACGGCGTTCTGGGCGGCGGCGAGGATCAGCACCGGCACCGCCCACCACAGGTGCGGCAGGGCGGCCGGGACGAGGGTGGCGTTGAGACCGAGCTGCGCCGCCGCCCAGACCAGCGCCAGCCCGGGCAGGCCGATCAGCGCCGCCAGGCCCGCGCCGCGGGCCAGGTCCGACCCGGGCCGGGTGAGGTCCACCCCGAGGGTCCGCGCCGGGTCGCCGGGGTCCCGCGCCAGCAGATGTACGGCGAGCAGCACCGGCAGCAGCGCGAAGAAGATGCCCAGAAGCTGGTACGTCAGATCGAGGTACGGCCGGGCCGACGCGGAGGTGTTCAGCGCGGCGGTCTGCTTCGCGAGTCCGCCCGTGGCGGTCAGCTTGGCGATCAGCGAGACCAGCGCGTACACCGCCGACTGCCCGAGGGAGAGGCCGAGCACCAGCAGCGTCTCGGTGCCCAGGGTCCGGCGCGACACCGGTCGGGCGAGCTCGTCAACGGTCACCGGACCACTCTGCCGCACGGGGGCGCCCCTCGACACCGCCCCGCGATGCCAGGTGAACCGATCGCACATTCTGTGCGACCGGCAAGCACGCTCCGTGGAGATTCTGTGGTGGCCCGATCCGCCGTCAGAAGGAGCGTGCCCCTGTGGAGAACTTCGCGCGGCTGCTGAAGGAGAGCTGGACCCTGGTCGAGGAGCACCGGGAACGGCTGAGCGGTCACTTCTACGCCCGCCTGTTCCTCCTCGACCCGGAGCTGCGCGCGCTCTTCCCCGTGCAGATGAACGGGCAGGGCGACCGGATCCTGGAGGCGATCGTCACCGCCACCCAGACGGTGGGCGACCCGGAGAGCTTCGACGAGTACCTGCGTGCCCTGGGCCGGGACCACCGGAAGTACCACGTCGACGCCGGGCACTACGAGACGATGGGCGTCGCCCTGATGGACGCGCTGCGCAGCACCGCGGGGGACGGCTGGAACCTCGAGTACGACCAGGCGTGGCGGGAGGCGTACGCGAGCATCTGCGAGCGGATGCTCGCCGGGGCGGCGGCGGACGGGAACCCGCCGTTCTGGCATGCCGAGGTGCTCACCCACGAGCGGCGCGGCCCGGAAACGGCGGTGCTGACCGTACGCGCCCTCCAGCATCCGCTGCCCTGGGAGGCCGGCCAGTACGTCAGCATCGAGGTGCCCCGGTACCACCCACGGGTGTGGCGGACGTACTCGGTGGCGAACGCCCCGAACGACGACAACGTGTTGGAGTTCCACGTGCGTACGCCGGCCGGGGCGGCGGGCTGGGTGTCCGGGGCGTTGGTCCGCCGCACGAAGCCGGGGGACCTGCTGCGGGTGGCCGCGCCGATGGGGTCGATGACGCTGGACCGCTCCTCCGACCGGGACGTCCTCTGCGTCGCCGGCGGGGTCGGCCTGGCCCCGATCAAGGCGCTGGTGGAGGAGCTGACCCGGGTCAACCGGACCCGCTGGGTGCACGTGTTCTACGGCGCCCGGCGTCCCGACGATCTTTACGGCCTGCCGGGCCTGGAGGAGTTGGTGGCCGCGTACCCGTGGCTGTCGGTGACCCCGGCGTGCAGCGAGGACCCGGACTTCGACGGCGAACTGGGTGACATCTCCGAGGTGGTCACCCGCTACGGCCCGTGGACGACGCACGACTGCTACGTCTCCGGCTCGGCACCGATGGTCCGGGCCACCCTGCGCGCCCTGGCCGCCGACGACGTCCCGCCGGATCACATCCGGTACGACACCTTCGGCAACCTGTAGACCTTGCTCCCCCCGAGCCGGGTCGCGTGCCCCGCCCCCTGGGGTACGCGACCCGGCCCCCCGTTCACCGGTGTGCGGGCCGGGCCGGCAACCGGCCCGCACACCGGAATCCCGGCCGATCAGTAGCGCCAGGGGTTGCCGGTCTCCCGGTACTCCTCGACCGGCACCAACGGCACGTCGGGGGCCATCCGGTCGACGTAGAGGCGCCCCTCCAGGTGGTCGATCTCGTGGGCGACCAGCCGGGCCATCGCGTACTCGAAGGACGTGATGATCCGGCTGCCGTCCCACTGGGCGTGCTCCACGTCGATCCGCAGCGGGCGGGGCACCAAACCGCGGTGGTCGAAGAAGGAGAGGCAGCCCTCGTACTGCTCGTCCGTCTCGGACGCGGTGTCGACGACTCGGGGGTTGAGCAGGACGACCGGTTCGGCGGCCCGGTCGGCGGGGCGGACGAGGGCGGCGGCCCAGCCGAGCCCGAGCTGCGGGGCGGCTATGCCGACCCCCTTGCTGAACGGGTGCAGCTCGTCGAGGCGGGCCAGGGCACCGGAGAGCCGGTCGGCCACGTTCCGGGCGACGCCTTCCTCGCGGGGCAGGTCGAACTGACGGGCAGACTGTCGGAGCAGATCGTCGCCGCGTTGCACGATGCCGAGGGCCCGCATCCGGTCGCTGGCCCGTACCTGGCCGCGCGGGCCGGGGGTGTCGACCTCGGCGTCCGGCCGTTGACGGCGGAACCGCCACTGCATCCGGTAGCGGGCGTTCAGCGGCGGGTCGTCGGTGGCCCAGTCGAACAGCGCCCGGCCGCCCTCCTCACTCCGCTGGATCGGGGTACGCAGCGGCCCCTCCTCGGCCGACAGGGAGGTCTCCACCCCCCACACCTTCGGATCGAGGTCGGCGGGCAGGTCGAGCCGGACGGCGAGGTGCCGGGTGGGCAGGCGTACCGCGCGCTGGAACCACGGGCCCCACTTGTCCCGCCCGACCCGGTACGCGTACTCGATGGTGACCCGGTCGCCGGGATAGAGCGGGAAGCGGCCCTCGTCGTTCTCGAAGAGCAGCCAGATCTCCTTGAACGCGTCCCGGTCGTGCTTGGCCCGCCAGTGCATCGGCTCCCGCGCGCCGCCGTCGTCCCGGTACGCCGTCAGCCTGAGCTCGGCGAAGGTGAGCGGGTGCTCCCGGTGGTGCCGGTTGGAGCGGCCCGGGTCGTTGGGGTAGCGGTCGACGGCGACCCGGACCAGGTAGCGGGTGACCGGCTCGGTGCCGGCGTTGTACAGCTCCCGCCGGATCGTGCAGTGGTAGCCCTCGCCGGTATGGGTGAGGGTGGCACTCTCCCGCTCGACCACCAGGCCGGTGCCGGGCGGCAGCCACTGGCCGGGGACGGGCGGGTCGCGGTGCGTTCCGCCGGCGCGGCCGTGCCGCAGCTCGTCGTACTCCCGGAAGCGCTGCCAGATGGCGCCGCTGGCCTCCAGGACGGCCTCGGCGCGGCGGGCGAAGTCCTCGGTGGGCCGGTGCCGGCGCCCCTCGACGTGGCTCACGTACGAGGGGTCGAAGCCCATCAGGGTGGCCAACTGCTTCTTGGACAGCCCTCGGCCGGTGCGGTGCCGGGCGAGTTCGGCGGCGAAGGAGTCGGCGGCACGCTCGATGGGTGAGGTCGTCATCGGCTTCCTCGTACGCGGGAAACCCATTTTCACGTTCTGTGGCCGATCGCGTACGGAAACTGCCTCATATTCGACAGTCGCTTGACAATGTGACGGCGTACCCGATGCCTAGGCGCCCCACCGGATCCCCGACGGCGTTTCCCGCCCGCCCGGTCGGGTAGAACGCGGCCGCGGCGACCGGCCCTCCGTGACCGGGACCTCTTTCACCGGCGGTCGGCGCGACTTCCCCCACGATCGGAAATATGGTTAGGCTAGCCTTAGTTCCGATCGGCAGTGTTCGCCGGCCGGCGGGACGCGACCAGACAGGGGACGGTTCAGGTGACAGCGGTGATACCAAGGCGGGACGTCGTCACGCCGTTCGCCCCGTTCGCCCCGCTCACCGCGACCCTGCGCGCCATGTTCGGCACCGACGACCTGCCCGGGCTCGCACCCGGCCTGCTGGTCACCGGCGAGGAGGCCCGCTGGGCGCCGGCGACCCGGCTGGTCGACGGGACGCTGCTGCCCGAGTTCCTGCAGGCCGCGACCCGGCAGTGGGGTGGCACCCCGCACGCCTGCGCCGCGCTGGCCTGGAAGTCGTACAGCTACTGGGCCGCGCTCCCGGTGGTGCTCGGCTGGGCCTCGGCCCGGCGGGTGCCGCTGCTCGACCCGGCCGACGTGCTGCTCCACTTCGAGGACCCCCACCAGCTGTTCACCCTGGGCCTGCGCCGCTCGACCACGGTCGCCGTGCTGCCCAACGACCCGCTGGCGTTGGCCGGCGCCGCAGGCGTACGGGTGGTCGCCGACGAGGCCGCCCTGCTCGACGCGCTGCGCGCCGCGCTGCTCGACGCCCACTTCGCCCCGCTGATCGCCGCCATCCAGGCCGAGGTCCGGATCGGCACGCGTACGCTGCTGGGCTCGGTCGCCTCGGGCATCGCGCACGGCGTCCTGCGCGCCTCGGACGCGCTGCCCGGCTCCGCCACGGAGAGCATCGGCAGCCTGCTCGACGCGCTCGACCTCAGCGACCTGGTCGAGCTGGTGCCCGGCCCGGGCGGCGAGCCGACCGTGCAGCGGCGCACCTGCTGCCTGGCCTTCACCCTGCCGCAGCCGAAGGTCTGCCAGGGCTGCTGCGTCCGCCCTTCCTGACCCCGCAGGCAGGTCCGGCCCGCGCTCAAGGTGCGGGCAGCGCGCCGACGGCCGGGTGCCCGTGGGCGCCCGCCTGCCGGCGCACGGCCCCGGCGCGCACGATCCGGCCGGCGCTCAGGCGACGAGCGGGCGGACGTCCCAGGCCCACATCCCGCCGGTGAGCGCCGGCTCGACGCCGGTCAACTCGGTCATCCCCCGGCGCAGCGCGTCGGCCTGCCGCAGCCGGGGGTCGAGGACCACGACGCCGGCCCGCCAGTAGCGCAGGTCGTCCACCGCGGCCACCCGGTCCTGCGGCGTGATCGGCGGCACCCCGCCGGTCCGGCGGATCGTGATGAAAAAGGTGCTGGTGGGGCGGGGCGGGGCGGTGAACAGGGCCACCCGGCCCGCACCGGGCCGGGTGTCCGGGTAGAGGAAGTAGCCCCGGGCCAACGGCATGTCGAGGCGGGTCTCGGCGGCCCAGCGCAGCGGGTCGGCGTAGTCGGTGTCCGGCAACGGCAGGGTGACCACGCTGTGCCCGCCGGCCACGTACGGCCGCCAGGCGCCGGAGGTCACGAACGCGGGGATCGGGTCGAGGCGCACCGCGGGCAGCGGCGTGGGCAGCAGCGGCAGCAGCGCCATGGCCAGCACGGTGGCGGTGGCGAACCGGATCTGCCGGCGGGCGCCGGGATGGCGGCGGCTGAGCACACGGGTGTGTTCAGCGCCGAGCGCGAGCAGGATGCCGACGATCGGGGTGAGCGCCAGCGACCAGCGGGTGGGCACCACCGAGTGCAGGATGGGCAGTTTCTCCAGGACGGCCCACGGGCCCGGGATGCCGGTGTCCCGCCCGTCGAACCGGATCTCCCGGCCGAGGGAGAAGAGGGCGAAGACGACGCCGACCGCGGCCAGGCCGAGGACGACGACGTTCCGGCGCAGCCACCACACCAGCGCGACCACTCCCACGGCGAGCGGCCAGCCGAAGAAGGCGTTCTCCTCGGTGGCGTTCTTCACGAGGTGGGCGCTGCTCCGGGCGTCGCCGGCGAGCGACTCGCGGGACCAGGCGACGAACGAGGCGAGGTCGGTGCGGTAGCCGCGGATCAGCCGGGAGAGCCCCTGGTACGCGCCGGGCCCGAACAACTGCACGTAGAGCGGGTACGCCAGCAGCACCCCGGCCACGACCGCGGCAACCCCGAGCCCGGCGCCGAACGGCCGGGCCGCCCGGCGCAGTTCGGGCCGCCCGAGGGCGACGGCGGACACCACCACGCCCACGCCGATCGCCGTCATCAGCAGGATCTCCAGGTTGAGGAAGGCCTGCCAGACGATCACCAGGCCGAGCAGCAGACCGTTGCGCAGCCAGCGCCCCGGCTCGGCCAGGCGCAGCGTCCGCCAGATGATCAGGGGCACCACGAACTGGCTGACGATGTTGGGGTGTGCGTTGGCGTGCGACACCATGGCCGGGGCGAAGGCGCAGAAGCCCGCCCCGAGCCAGGCCGGTCCCCGGCTGTGGATCAGCACCCGGGAGAGCAGGAAGTACCAGGCCACGCCGGTGGCAATCATCCCGGCGGTGAGGAAGACCAGAAATGCGGTACGCGGCCCGAACAGCACGGTGACCGGCGCCATTGGCAGGGAAATGGATAATACCGACGTATTTGCCATCAAATTTACGCCGTCCGGCACATTCATCCGGTCCGAGGCGAACGGATAGGCGAAATCTGTCACCACTCGCGCACCGTGCGCCATCATCCACTGAAACTGCGCCTGATCGGTACGGTTGTCCCGTACGCCCGCCGCCGGGTTCGCCCAGAACCGCGCCGTCACCCAGAAGCCGAGCAGCACGAAACTGAGCACGGCGGCGGCATCGATCCGCCTTCCCCGCTCGGGTCGTCCACCCTCGTCGGGCTCGTCGTCACCGCAGGCGACATCCGATCCAGGAGTAGTCATGACAATTCAGAGCGTAGTCAGGAAAAAGCGGTGCCGTGCATGTTTCTGGGCACCGGCGTAGTATGTGCCGAGTTCGCCGACCGCCGATCGCGTGCCCACCCCCGACCACAATTCGGCCACCCCCGGTACCCCGATTCCCCCTTCATCCATCGGGATGGTTGACTCTGTCGGTCCAGGCGCGGGTCAGTCATATCGTGAGGAATCGACGCATGGCAGAAATCACTGGGGATCAGCGCGTCCAGTCGGAGGTGCTCGAAGGCCTGGCGACGGCGGTCAACCATCGCAGATGGTTCGTCGAGCTGGCGGTGCCCTACCTCGGTGACAACCCGATCGAGATCGGCAGCGGCCTGGGGGACTACGCGCTGGAGTGGTCGGAGCACCTGCCCCGGATCACGGCCACCGAAGCCGACCCGGACCGGCTGGTCCGGCTCAAGGAGCGGCTGGCCGACCACCCCGCCATCGAGGTCCGCCAGATGCTGCTGCCGCACTCGGAGCGCGGCGACTACAGCGCCGCCGTGTCGTACAACGTGCTGGAGCACATCGAGGACCACGTGGGCGCGCTGCGCAGCATGCGCGACCTGGTCCGTCCCGGCGGGGCGGTGATCATCATCGTGCCGGCGTTCCAGTTCGCGATGAGCCCGGCGGACATCGCCACCGGTCACGTCCGGCGCTACACGAAGAAGAGCCTCGCCGCCGCGATGACCGAGGCCGGCCTCACCGTGGAAAAGATCCACTACGCCAACGCGCTCGGCCTGATCGGCTACTTCATGGCCACCAAGGTCTTCCGGCTGATGCCGAAGGAGGGCCCGATGGTGAAGATCTACGACAGCCTGGTCCTGCCCGCCACCAAGGCGGCCGAGCAGCGGCTGCGCCCGCCGTTCGGCCAGTCCGTCTTCGCGGTCGCCCGCGTCCCGGCCTGAGGTGCAAGGAGGGGCCCCTTGTTATCGCCTGGGCGATAACAAGGGGCCCCTCCTAACCAGCCGCCGGTCAGCCGGGGATCTGGTACGTCGGGCGGATGACCGCCCGGGCCAGGGTGTGGAACGCCAGGTTGAAGCCGACGTAGGCCGGGCTGGCGCCAGGGCCGACGTCGAGGCGGTCCACGTCCAGCGCGTGCACGGCGAAGACGTAGCGGTGCGGGCGGTCGCCGGGCGGCGGCGCGGCCCCGCCGTAGCCGGTGTCGCCGTAGTCGTTGCGGATGCTGAAGGCACCGCCGAGGTCGGCCTCCTTCACCCCGCTGGGCAGCTCGGTCACCGACGTGGGGAGGTTGACCAGCACCCAGTGCCAGAAGCCGCTGCCGGTCGGGGCGTCCGGGTCGAAGCAGGTCACGACGAAGCCCCTGGTCTCGCCGGGGAAGCCGGACCAGGACAGCTGCGGGGAGACGTTCTCGCCGCCGGCGCTGCCGTGGGCGTGCCGGGTGTCCATCGGCTCGCCGTTGCGCACGTCGTCGCTGGTCAGCGTGAACGACGGCACCGTCGGCAGCAGCTCGTACGGGTCCGGGGCGATCGGTCGTTCCAGGGTCATCGGGACGGTCCTTCCGGGTACGCGAATGCCTGCGCCCTTTCATACCCCGTTGAGCGCGCGGAACGAACCGAAAGCGCATCGTGTCCGGCCCGCCCATCCTTCCGGCGCCCGCCGGGACCGTCGGCCACTCAGGGGCCGGTACTCGCGGGTGTCGGCAGCCCGGTGGCGGCCGGGCAGGCCGGCAGTGTCTCGATCCGCGCGGTGGCGCTCGGCCGACCGAGGTCCAGGAAGATGATCTGGTCACACCGGTTGGCGGACGGACCGGAGACCACCTCGAAGAAGATCACGGTAAGCGACGGCACCCGCCGAATCTCCCGCACCTTCATGCCCCATGACTGTCCAAGGGCGACGAGGTGCTCGTCGCTCGGCGCGGTCTCCCCTTCGGCGATCACCGTGTCGGCATAGAGCCGGATCCGCCGATCCAGATCCGCCGCCTCCGCCGCCGAGCGGGCCTCGGTGGTCTTCCGGAACTGCCGCCACATCATCTCCCACGAAACGAGCGCACCGCCACCACAGACCAGCAGCAGCACCACCAGCACCGCCGGCCAAGCAGACACCCGTTCGACCTGTCGCCCCACCGCCACCTCCCCGATCGGATGGCCCCGCACAGATCGACGCAGGCCCACATCCCGATCAGTTGTAGTCCACCGACGGCAAACGCGGCGTCCCAGGGTTGGCATACGACACCGCACCCGGGGCAGCCGAGATCCTGACGAACTGCCACCCGCTCGCTGCCCATAGCAGCGCCCCCTGACCGGCGTTTGCGCCGGTCAGGGGGCGTTTCTGCTGCTCAGTGGCGGAGGGTGTGGGATTCGAACCCACGAAGACATCGCTGCCTTACCGGTTTTCAAGACCAGCGCCATCGGCCACTAGGCGAACCCTCCCGGGCACGTCCCCCGCAGGGGTACGCGACCGGTGCCTAGTCTGCCACGGACGGCGTGACGGGCGCGCCGGCGTCCCACCCCTGCTGCAATGATGTTGGCCGTGTGGGAGACCCCGGCGGTAGTGCTGATCACCGGAATCATGGCGGCCGGCAAGTCCACTGTGGCCGAGCTGCTGGCCCGGCGGCTGCCCCGCTCGGTGCACCTGCGCGGTGACGTGTTCCGGCGGATGGTGGTCAACGGGCGCGCGGAGATGACCGCGGAGCTCTCGGACGAGGCGTGGCGGCAGCTCCGGCTCCGCTACGACCTGGCCGCCACGGCGGCCGATCGGTACGCCGCCGAGGGGTTCACCGTCGTCCTCCAGGACATCGTGATCGGCACCGAGCTGTCGGCCATGGTCGAGCGGATCCGGCACCGGCCGCTCGCGGTGGTGGTGCTCGCGCCTCGCGCCGAGGTGGTCGCCGTCCGCGAGCGGGACCGGCCCAAGCAGGGGTACGGGGACTGGCCGGTGGCCGACTTCGACGCCGGGTTCCGCGCCGAGACGCCCCGGATCGGGCTCTGGCTGGACACCTCGGCGCAGACCTCGAAGGAGACGGTGGACGAGATCCTGACTCGGGCGTGGCGGGACGGGCGGATCGGGTAAGACTGGGCCATGCACGCGATCACGATTCCGAAACCCGGTGGACCCGAGGCCCTCGTCTGGTCGGAGGTGCCCGACCCGGAGCCCGGCCCCGGCGAGGTGGTCGTGGAGGTGTCAGCGAGCGCGGTGAACCGGGCCGACCTGCTGCAACGGCAGGGGCACTACCCGCCGCCCCCGGGCGCGCCGGCGTACCCGGGGTTGGAGTGCTCCGGCGTGGTCGCCGCGCTCGGCCGCGGCGTGACCGGCTGGCAGGTCGGCGACGAGGTCTGCGCGCTGCTGGCCGGCGGCGGGTACGCCGAACGGGTGGCCGTGCCGGCCGGGCAGTTGCTGCCGGTGCCGGCCGGGGTGGATGTGGTCGACGCGGCGGCGCTGCCGGAGGTGGCCTGCACGGTCTGGTCGAACGTGGTCCGGCTCGCCCGGCTGGCCGAGGGCGAGACCCTGCTGGTGCACGGCGGGGGGAGCGGGATCGGCACCTTCGCCATCCAGCTGGGAGTGGCGCTCGGCGCGACCGTGGTGGTGACCGCGCGGGCGGGGAAGCACGAACGGCTGCGCGAGCTGGGCGCCACGCACACCATCGACTACCGGGAACAGGACTTCGTCGAGGAGGTCCGCCGGGTCACCGACGGCCGGGGCGCGGACGTGATCCTCGACATCATGGGCGCCGCGTACCTGCCGCGGAACGTGGCGGCGCTGGCCACCGGGGGTCGGCTTGTGGTGATCGGCATGCAGGGTGGCCGCAAGGGCGAGCTGGACCTGGGGATGCTGCTGGCGAAGCGGGGCACGATCCACGCGACGGCGCTGCGCTCCCGCCCGCTGGACGAGAAGGCCGAGATCGTCCGGGGGGTGCGCGAGCAGGTGTGGCCGCTGGTCGAGTCCGGGGCGGTCCGGCCGGTCGTGCACGGTCGGGCGAAGCTGGCCGACGCCGCCGACGCGCACCGCCTGATCGAGACGAGCGACCACCTGGGCAAGGTGCTGCTGGTGCGGTGACCGGTCAGGCCGACGCCCGGTCGGCGTCGGGGCGGGGCAGCATCAGCCGGGCGCCGGGGCCCTCGGCGGCCAGCGAGTCCGCCGGGTTGTAGAGGGTGCAGCGCTGCAACGACAGGCAGCCGCAGCCGATGCAGCCGTCCAGGTCGTCGCGGAGCTTGCCGAGCAGCCGGATCTTCTCGTCCAGCCGGTCCCGCCAGGCGCGGGAGAGGGCAGCCCAGTCGTCCGGGGTGGGCGTACGCGAGGACGGCAGGGAGTCGAGCGCCGCACGGATCTCGTCGAGGGAGACGCCCACCTGCTGGGAGATCCGGATGAAGGCCACCCGACGGAGCTCGGCGCGCGCGTACCGGCGCTGGTTGCCGCCGGTCCGGTGGGACCGGATCAGCCCGAGCCGCTCGTAGTAGCGCAGCGCGGAGGGGGCCACCCCGCTGCGCGCGGAGAGCTGTCCGATGGTCAGTGCTTCGTGCATCACAGGGCCTTGAGTTGAAGTGCGCTTCAACTCCGAGGCTAGCCGCATGACGACGACGACCGCCACCCACCCTGCCGTGCTGCGGGCGCTGCTCGACCGGATACGCGCCGGGCGCGAGTTCGGCGCGAACGTGTACTCGACCCTGGACGTGCTGCAGGTGCTCTACGACCGGGTGCTCCGGATCACCCCGGAGACCGTCGACGACCCGGACCGCGACCGCTTCCTGCTCTCCAAGGGCCACGCGGTCGCCGGCTACTACGCCCTGCTCGCCGCGAGGGGCTTCGTTCCGGTCGAGTGGCTGGACGACCAGGGCGGGCCGGACAGCCGCCTCGGCGACCACCCCGACCGACTGCTCGTGCCCGGGGTGGAGATCGGCTCCGGGTCGCTCGGCCACGGGCTCGGCCTGGGCGTGGGCACCGCGCTCGGGCTGCGGGCCCAGGGCCGGTTCGACCCCCGGGTGTACGTGCTGCTCGGCGACGCCGAGCTGGACGAGGGCTCCAATCATGAGGCGATCGCGTACGCCGGCGCGACCGGACTGGCCAACCTGACCGCGATCGTGCTGGACAACCGGTCGGCGAGCCACGGGTGGCCGGGCGGCGTGGCGAGCCGGTTCACCGCCAACGGGTGGAGCGCCGCGACCGTGTCCGGCCGGGACCACGAGGCCCTGCACACCGCCCTCACCGGGCACGACAACCACCGGCCGCACGTCGTCGTCGCGGTCGTCACCGACGGGGAGTGATCATGCGCGAGACCTTCGTGGCCACGGCCACCGCCTTCCTGGACGACCCCCGGACCACCGTCGTCCTGGCCGACATCTCCGCCGCGGCGTTCGCCCCGGCCGCCGAGCGGTACCCCGACCGGGTCATCAACGTCGGCATCCGGGAACAGCTCATGATGGGCGTGGCGGGCGGGCTCGCGCTGACCGGGCACCGCCCGATCGTGCACAGCTACGCGCCGTTCCTCGTCGAGCGGGCGTACGAGCAGATCAAGCTGGACCTCGACCACCAGGGGGTCGGGGCGGTGCTGGTCAGCGTCGGGGCGTCGTACGACCGGGCGGCGGCGGGCCGCACCCACCTCGCGCCGGCGGACGTCGCGCTGATCGACACGCTGAACGACTGGACCGTGCACGTGCCGGGCCACCGGGACGAGGTGCCAACGCTGCTGCGCGACGTGGTGTGCGGCCGGCAGGACTCGGCGTACGTGCGGCTGTCCACGCAGAGCAACGCGCGGGCGTACCCCGACGCGGGTGACCTGCGGGTGATCCGCGACGCCGGGGCGGGCGCGCCGCTGCTGGTGGCGGTCGGGCCGCTGCTGGACCAGGCCCTCGCGGCGGTCGCCGACCTGCTGGTCACCGTGGCGTACACCCACCGGCCGCGCCCGTTCGACACCGCCGGCCTGCGGGCCCTCGCGGGCACCGACGTGATCGTGGTCGAGCCGTACCTGGCAGGCACCTCGGCCCGGGTGGTCGGTGCGGCCCTGGCCGACCGGCCGCACCGGCTGCTCACCCTCGGCGTGGGCCGGGCGGAGCTGCGCCGCTACGGCACGCCCGAGGACCACGACCGCTGGCACGGCCTGGACGTGGCCGGTCTGCGCCGCTCGATCGACGCGTTCCTCGCCCCGGCCCTGGCCACCGGCTGAGCCACCCGAACACGGAAATGGCGGCACCCACCCGGGGTGCCGCCATTTTCTTGACCGTGGGCCGGTACGGCGTCAGGCGGGGCTGACCGGTCGACGCCGGGCGCGCTCGCGGGCGAGGATCCAGATGGCCTCGACGCCGTCCTTCCAAGTGATCTTCTTGCCCTCTTCGCGGCCCCGTGCCCGGTAGCTGATCGGCACCTCGTAGGGGCGGATGCGCTGGCGCAGCAACTTGCCGGTGACCTCGGCCTCCATGCCGAAGCCGCGGGAGCGGACCTGGAGCGAGCGGTAGAGCTCCAGCGGCATCAGCTTGAAGCAGGTCTCCAGGTCGCCGATGTACGAGTTGAACAGCACGTTGGCCGCCATCGTGACGCCCTTGTTGCCGATCACGTACCAGAAGCTGTAGGCGCTGTGACTGCCGAAGGTCCGATTGCCGTAGACGACCGTCGCCCGCCCGTCGAGCACCGGCTCGAGCAGCCGGGGGATGTCCTGCGGGTCGTACTCGAGGTCGGCGTCGAGGATGACCATGTACTCACCCTCGGCGTTGTCCACGGCGGTCTTGATCGCCGCGCCTTTGCCGGAGTTGCGCTGGTGGGTGATCACCCGCAGCCGCGCGTCGTCCAGCCGGCCGAGGACCTCCGCGGTGCCGTCCCGGCTGCCGTCGTCCACGACGACGAGTTCGATCTCGCAGGGGTAGTCCACCGCCAATGCCTGCTTGAGGGCATCCGCGATGCGTTCTTCCTCGTTGTAGACCGGCATGAGGATCGAGAGCTTCACGGGTTCTCCACGGTGGCTACGGAAAGTCGGCCCTAGCGTAACCCGGCTGCTCGCCGTGGTCACCAGAGCATGCCCCCTGGCAGATGAACGTCTTAGCGGGCCGCCCGACATCCGCCGCATCCAGGCCGCCCGATCTGCCGGAAGAGTTCCCTTCCGCACCCCGCCGCAAGGTTTCCGAGCCGGGTTCACATCCCGTCGCCGCGCCGTTACCGTCTGGTAACTCAATCGACGTCTAGCGATTGATCGGAAGGAGTGCGTCGATGCTTGGCACCCCCACCAGGCGCGGACGGACGACCCGGCGGCGGGCCCTGGCCGTGCTGTCCGCCACCGCTCTCGCCCTGCCGATGCTGGTCGGACCGGCCAGCCCCGCAGCCGCCGTCGACCGACCCGCCGTCCAACCCCTCCCCGCCGCTCTCGAAGCGGTCCGCGCCGCCGAGGCCACCGCCCTCTACGGCTCCCCCGACGTCCGGCCGCTGGAACAGCGGCGGACCGCCCTGGTCACCATGGGAGACAGCGAGATCTCCGGTGAGGGCGTCGGCAACTACGTGCCCGGCACGCACCAGAACGGCAACTGGTGCGACCGCTCGTACGACCAGGCGGTCTTCCGTACCGGCATCGCGGCCGACGAGAAGTACAACCTGGCCTGCTCCGGGGCCACGCCGTGGAACCTGATCGCCGGTGGGCCGACCCAGCACAACGAGCTGAACCAGGGCGACTACCTGGCGATCAAGGCGCGGAACACGCACGTCAAGCTGATCTGGGTGGTCGTGGGCGCCAACGGCGACGGCACCATCCAGTTCGGACCGGTCGCCACCGACTGTGCGATCCGCCGGGTCTTCTTCCTGGGGCCGTGCTGGCCGACCTACACCGACCAGTGGACGATCCGCACCGACGGCAGCCGGAGCGCGGTCGAGGAGGCGCTCAACTCGATCCGGCAGACCATGACCGCCGCCGGCTACCTGCGATCGGACTACGAGTTGGTGCTCATGTCGTACCCGAGCCCGGGCAGCCCGGACGTGGAGGACAACCCGAACTTCCCCGGCTGGTACTCCGGCGGCTGCCTGCTCTACCTGGCCGACATGGCGTTCGCCCGGAACAAGGCCGTGCCGCTCTTCGAGTCGGCGCTGCGCGCGGCCGCCGCCAACACCGGCACCCGCTACCTGGACGCCAGCCGGCTCTTCCACGGCCACGAGGTGTGCACCGACAACACCTCGGTCCGCGGTCTCTTCATCGAGATCGGGATCTGGGACGAGAACGCCGCCCGGCAGTCGTTCCACCCCAACTACCGCGGGCACGGCATGTTCGCCCAGTGCATCACCCAGTTCTGGAACTCGGGCCGGCAGCGGGCCACCTGCGTCGACCCGGCCAGCACCGGGCAGGGCGTGCTGGTCGACGGTCTGCTGGCGTTCAAGCAGCTCCGTAACCTCGCCACCGACAGCTGCGTGGACGGCAAGGGGTACGACTCGCGCAACGCCACCGTCCAGCAGGCGTACGCCTGCCACGGCGGGCGCAACCAGGGCTTCTGGTACGACCCGGCGCGGCAGTCGCTGCACTCCGAGCTCTCCCACGACCGCTGCCTGGACGTGACGGGCGGCGCGCTGACCGCCGGCACCACAGTCAACATCCACGACTGCCACGGCGGGCTCAACCAGAAGTTCGTCTTCGCCGGCAACCAGCTCAAGCCGGCCGGCGCGACCAACCTCTGCGTCGGCTTCGACAACCCGGTGCTGGGTACGCCGCGGCTGCGGCTGGCCACCTGCTCCACCAGCACCCGCCAGCAGTGGTCCTTCGAGTCCCGGTCGTACGCCAACCCGGTCGGCTACGGCCACTCCGACTTCATCGGCTCCCGCGTCTACTGACCCGACCTGTTAACAGGGGCCCCCTGTACAACGGAATCCGTTAACAGGGGGCCCTTCCTTTCAGCTCTGCTTGAGCGGGACGACGATCAGGCGGGCGAGGGAGCTGTCCCCGGTCCTGGTGCCGGCCACCCCGACCGTGGTGCCGACCTTGATGTCGCTCGACTGGATGGTCCTCCGACGCTCGACGACGCGCAGCTTGTCGTCGAAGGTCCAGGTCATCGTGAAGCCGTCGGGGGACTTCACGGTCATCGACCTCTCGTCGACGGCGGTCACCTGGCCGCGCTGCACGGCCACCGTCTTCGTCCCGCCGTCCCGGGCCTGCACCACCACCTCACCGTGCAGGGTGTTCCTGCGCAGCAGCACCCGGGCCCGGTGCCGCTTCCGCCACTCCTCCGCCCGCTCGCGCCGCTCGTCCTGGGGACCGGCCTGCTCGCCGACCGAGGCGGAGGCCGAGGGCACCGGGGCGGCGACCGGGTCGACGTCCAGGTCGGCGGCGTCGAGGCCCAGCGCGGTGAGCGCCTGCCCGTCCGCCCCCATGGCCGCGGCCACCTCGACCGCGGTCTCCTTCGCCGGCTCCTGCGCGAGCGGGGCCGGGCCGCAGCCGGCGAGGCCGAGCGTGGCCGCCGCGAACAGCGCGGTGACGCCGGTGACGATTCCCTGACGTGCCATCGGTTGTCCTCTCTCGTGGGTGGTGCGGCCAGCGTCCCCCGGGGACGCGAGCGGATCGTCAGGCCGATGTTCGGGGCAGGTAAGGATCACCGGGCAGCCGGACGGTGAGGGCGGCTCCGTCCTCCGGCGCGTGCCCGGCCGCGATGTCGCCGCCCAGCCGGCGTACCAGGCCGGCGGCCAGCGCCAACCCCAGGCCGCTGCCCACCTTGCGCACCCCCCGGTACCGCTGGTGCAGCGCCCCGCGCTCGAACGCCACCGCCAGGTCGTCGTCGGTGAAGCCGGGCCCGCCGTCGCGAACCTCGACGATGCCCCCCGCGGCCGGGTCCGCGCCGGCCGGCCGGACCGCGAGCACGATCGGCGCCCCCGGGGGTACGACCCGCAGCGCGTTCTCCAGCAGCCCGTCCACGACCTGCCGGATCCGCCCCGGATCGGTGTACGCGGGCACCGGCCCGCCCGGCGTCTCCACCCGGAACGGGACCCCGACCGCCGCGCACCGGTCGGACCAGGTGCGTTCGGCGTCGGCGGCGAGCCGGGTCAGGTCGACCGGGCCCGGTTCCAGCGGAAAGTCGGCGGCCTCCAGGCGGGCCAGCGCGAGCAGGTCGCTGACCAGCCGGTCCAGATGCTCGGCCTCGCCGAGCATGGTCCGCCCGGTGGCCGGCACCGCGCTCGCGTCGAGCACCCCGTCGGCCAGCGCCTCGGCGTAGCCCCGGATCGCGGTGAGCGGGGTGCGCAGCTCGTGCGAGACGGAGAGCAGGAACTCCCGTTGCCGCCCCTCGCTGGTGGCCAGCGCGGCGGCCAGCCCGTTCAGCGCGTACGCCAGGTCGGCCACCTCGTCGGGCGGCTCGACCGGCACCCGGACCGAGCGGTCCCCGGCGCGCAGCCGGGCGGCGGCGACGGCGGCGGTGCGGATCGGCCGGGCCAGCCGGCGGGCCAGCAGCAGCCCGGCGGCCACCCCCGCGGCGAGCCCGGCGAGCAGCGGCAGCCAGAGGCCACGCAGCACCTGACGCCAGGGCCCGGCGGTGGCGGCCCGGGTCAGCACCACCCCGTCCCCGCCGGGCAGTGCCCGGCCCTCGACCAGGCTCCGTTTCCCGTTCACCAGCCGCCGGCCCGAGACGTTGTGGCCGGTCGACACCCGGGTCACCACCTGCCGGGGCAGGCCGGAACGGTCCACCTGGCCGGCACGGATGAGGTACACGTCGACGTCCTGCTGGCGGAGCTGGCGGATCAGCCGTTCCCCGGCACTGTCCCGCTGGCGTGCGGCGCTGACGCGGAGCACGCTGGCGGCGAGCCGGGCCTGGGCGTCCAGCGCCTCCTGGTCCCGCCGCTCGGCCCCACGCACCGCCAAGGGGACCGCGACGAGCGCGGTGACCAGCACCGACACCAGCGCCACCGCGCAGGTGACCAGCACCGCGCGGACGGTCAGGGTACGGCCGAGCCGGCTCGGCCGCCGGGCGGGCGCCGGGCGAGGGCCGAGCACCGGCAGGGCGACGGTCGGCTGATGCGGCCGGAGCGCGTCGGCGGTGGGCTCAGGCATCGGCCGCGTACCCGACGCCGCGGTGGGTCCGGATCACGCTGGCCGCGCCGAGCTTGGCCCGGACCTGCGCCACGTGCACGTCCACGGTACGGGTGCCGGCGTGCGCCGCGTAGCCCCAGACGCCGGCCAGCAACTCCTCCCGGGTGAAGACCCGGCCCGGCCGGGCCATCAGGTACGCGAGCAGGTCGAACTCGGTGGAGGTGAGCTGCACGGGGGTGCCGGCGGCGGTGACCGTCCGGCGGCCCGGGTCGAGGGTGACCGCGCCGACCACCCGGGGCTGCTCGGCCCCGGCGGGCATCCCGGCCGTACGGCGCAGCACCGCCCGCACCCGGGCGACCAGTTCGCGCGGGCTGAACGGCTTGGTCACGTAGTCGTCCGCGCCCAGTTCCAGGCCGACGATCCGGTCGACCTCGTCGTCACGCGCGGTGAGAAAGATGACCGGCATCCAGTCGCCGGCCTCGCGGAGCCGCCGGCAGATCTCGGTCCCGGCCATGCGGGGCAGCGCTATGTCCAGCACGCAGGCCACCGGGCGCAGCCGCCGCGCGGCGAACAGCCCGGCCTCCCCGTCCCGTTCCAGGTGTACGCCGAACCCGTCCCGGATCAGGTAGAGCCGGACCAGGTCGGCGATGGCCGGCTCGTCCTCCACCACGAGGACGAGCCCACGCTGCGCGGTGTCGGCGGTCACCGGCCCATGATTACCGACCGGTGGGCGCCAGCGACGTACGGGGAATGTTCGGGCCCGGTAAGGATCTGGTCAGCGCACCGGGGCCGGGCGGAAGGCGGCCGGCCGGGCGCCGACCGGCGGCTCGCCGATGGTGGCGACCAGCCGCTCCGCGGGCCTCCGGAGCCGGGTCCGGAACGCGTGGTTGAGCAGGGTGTCGACCTGCCACACCTGCTTCGGGTGGTGGGTACGGATGAGGAACCGCTCGCGGACCCCGTCGATCGCCGTGGCCGCCAGCTCGACGCTGTGCGACCGGGGATCGGGGCTCCAGGTGACGTTGCTCAGCTCGCGCAGTTCGGTGTTGAGGTGCAGGTGCAGTCGGTGCAGCACCCTGCTCTGCCGGGTGACCACCAGCCGACGGTGGGTGAGGAGCAGGAGGTATTCACCGCCGATCGGGTGATCGGGGCGGCTGCACCGGGTGACCAGGATCGTGGCGTCGCCGGAGCCGACGCACCGGCGGAAGATCGGCATGTGTCGGCTGACGGTCTGCGCCGCCAGACCTGTCTCGGCGGCGGCGGGAAGGAACGTTCGCGAGAACACGTCCATGCAAGATGCAACGAGCAAGTGACCAGGGGTGATATGGGTCACTTCCGATTTCTGGAACTTCCACCCGTGCGGTTCGCACCCCCTGTCCGACATTCGGCTGGCGGGCACCGGAGCCCGTGCGGCTGTGCCGGCTCAGAGCAGCTCGACGATGGTCGCGTTCGCCATCCCGCCGCCCTCGCACATGGTCTGCAGGCCGTAGCGGATCCCGTTGTCCCGCATGTGCTGGAGCATGGTCGTCATGATCCGGGCCCCGGACCCGCCGAGCGGGTGGCCGAGGGCGATCGCTCCGCCCCGCGGGTTGAGCCGCTCCGGGTCCGCCTCGGTCTCCGCCAGCCAGGCCAGCGGCACCGGGGCGAACGCCTCGTTCACCTCGTACACCCCGATCTCCTCGATGCCCAGCCCCGCGCGGCGCAGCGCCTTCGCCGTGGCCGGGATGGGGGCGGTGAGCATGGTGACCGGGTCGTCGGCGGCGACCACCGCGGTGTGCACGCGGGCCAGCGGGCGCAGGCCGTGCCGGCTGGCCCACTCGCTGGTGGTGACGGCGAGCGCCGCGGCCCCGTCGGAGATCTGCGACGCGGAGCCGGCGGTGACCACGCCGTCGGCCCGGAACGGGGTGGGCAGCTCGCCGAGCTTGGCCAGCGACGTGTCCCGCCGGATGCCCTCGTCGGCGGTGAACTTGCCGCCGTCCGCGAGCGGCACCGGGGCCAGCTCGGGGTCGAACGCGCCCGCGTCCTGGGCGGCGGCGGCCTTCTCGTGGCTGGCCAACGCGTACTCGTCGAGCTGGGCCCGCGAGAAGCGCCACCGCTGGGCGATCAGCTCGGCGCCGACCCCCTGGTTGAACGGGAGCGGGCTGCCCTCGGCGACACCCTCGACGCCCCGGTAGCGCTCCAGGATCGCCGCGCTGAACGGCATCCCGTCGGCCACGCTGGAGCCCATCGGCACCCGGGTCATCGACTCCACCCCACCGGCAACCACCAGATCGGCCTGGCCGGAGAGAACGGTGGCGGCGGCGAAGTGCAGCGCCTGCTGGCTCGACCCGCACTGCCGATCGAGGGTGGTGCCGGGCACCGACTCGGGCCACCCGGCAGCGAGGACGGCGTTGCGCGCGACGTTCCAGGACTGCTCGCCGACCTGGGACACGCAGCCCCAGACCACGTCGTCGACCTGGCCGGGGTCGATCCCGGTCCGCTCGGCGAGGGCGCGCAGCACGTGCGCCGAGAGATCGACCGGATGCACTCCGGCCAGGCTGCCCTTGCGCCGCCCGACCGGGGTCCGTACCGCACCGACGATGACCGCGTCACTCATGTCTACTCCCCGGTAACCTGGCTCGCCCCGATCCTACGTGGTGACCCGGCCGGCCGTCCTCCCCCGGTTGCTCCGGCCGCCCGGCGGAACGGTGTGGCCGGCCGGCGACCGCCGCCGAGGTTGGCGCCGGCTGGCATGCTGGTGCGGTGATGTCCCAGTCCTCCCCGGCCCAGTCCTCCCCGGCCCAGTCCTCCCCGGCCCGGCAGTGGCGGGTGCCGGCCGCCCTGCCGGTGGCCAAGCTGGTCGGGGCGTTCGTCCTGATCGTGCTGGGGCTGCTCTTCGCCGACGGCGACCTGGTCCGGCTCGTGCTCGCCGAACTGGCCGCCGCCGTGCTCGCCGGCTGGGCCGCACGCGACCTGGTCGCCCCGGTCCGACTGACCGTCGACGCCGAGGGGATCACCGTGCGCCAGGGTTTCGCCGGCTGGCGGCGGCTGCCCTGGCCGGCCGTGGAGGCAGTCCGGCTGGAACGGCGTACCCGGCGGGGGCTCACCGCGGAGACCCTGGAGATCGACGCGGGCGAGTCGCTGCACCTGTTCGGCCGGTACGACCTGGACGCGCCGCTGGACGAGGTCGCCGAGGCGCTCCGCGACGCCCGCACCGCCGCCGGCTGACGGCCCCGACCGGCGCGGCTCGACCGGCATCCCGGTCGCGTGGCTCAGCCGATCAGCATCCCGGTGCGGACCAGGACCAGCCCGAGCAGCGCCACCAGCAGGACCGCGCCGCCCGCGGCCTGGAACGTGGTTCGCCGCATCCGCGGGGCGTACGCCAGGACCAGGGCCATCAACGCGCCGACCACCAGGCCACCGAGGTGACCGGCAACGGAGATGTTCGGCACGGCGAACGTGAAGACCAGGTTGATCACCAGGATCGGCACGATGGCCGAAGTGTCCCGGCCCAGCCGGCGCATGATCACGAAGATCGCCGCGAAGAGGCCGAAGATGGCGGTCGACGCCCCGGCCGAGGGCTGGTTGGCCGGGCTGAACAGGTAGACCGCGACGTTGCCGCCCAGCCCGGCGATCAGATAGAGCGCCAGGAAGCGCAGCGGGCCGAGGACCGCCTCGAGCGCGCGGCCGAGCACCCAGAGCCCCCACATGTTGAGCAGCAGGTGCGGCAGGCCGTAGTGCAGGAACATCGCGGTGACCAGGCGGTACCACTGCCCCTCGGCGACCCCGCCGAGCGTGCCGTCCGGGAGGATGGCCTGGCCGATCACGGCACCCCAGTTGGTCAGCGGCGTGGAGTCGCCGAACAGGCCGCCGAAGCCGGAGCCGCCGGCGGCCGCGGCCCCGCTCCGGGCCGAGGCGATGGAGAGGACCATGACCAGCACGTTCAGCGCGATCAGGGTCTTGGTGACGTAGCCCTGGCGGCCGGCGGCACCGCCGCCGAAGGCGGTACGCGCCGGCCGCACGCTGCGGCGTCCCTCGCTGACGCACTCCGGGCACTGGTGCCCGACCGACGCGTCCCGCATGCACTCCGGGCAGATCGGCCGATCGCAACGGGTGCACCGGACATACGTCTCCCGACCGGGGTGGCGGTAGCAGACCGGAGTGGTCGGCACCGGCCCGCCGGTGGCGTCGCCTGCCTGCCCGGAGCGCTCAGTCATGCGAGCAAAGGTACCCGCACGACGCTCACGCCGCCGCTACGCTGCGCTCCGCGGCGGCGCGAGGCGCCACGCTGCTGAGCCAAATGGTTCGCTCGCTCCGCTCGCTCACGCCGGCTTGCGCTCGATCTCGACGCGCTCGATGACCACGTCCTGCAGCGGCCGGTCGCTCGGGCCGGTCGGGGTGTTCGCGATCGTGTCGACCACCTTCGCGGACTGCTCGTCGGCCACCTGCCCGAAGATGGTGTGCCGGTTGTTCAGGTGCGGGGTCGGCCCCACCGTGATGAAGAACTGCGAACCGTTGGTGCCCGGCCCGGCGTTCGCCATGGCCAGCAGGTACGGCCGGTCGAAGCGCAGGTCCGGGTGGAACTCGTCGGCGAACTTGTAGCCCGGGCCACCGCGACCGGTGCCGGTCGGGTCGCCCATCTGGATCATGAAGCCGCTGATCACGCGGTGCGAGATGGTGCCGTCGTAGTACGGCCCGCTGCCCGGCTGACCGGTCCGCGGGTCGATGTACTCCCGGGTGCCCTCGGCCAGCTCGACGAAGTTGCGGACGGTCTTGGGCGCGTGGTTCGGGAAGAGCTCCAGCCGGATCGGGCCGGCGTTGGTGTGCAAGGTGGCGTAGACAGCCTCGGCCACGGGTACTCCTCACTTGTCGGTCAGTTCCATGCGGATCCTCCCATGTGCCCGATCTGGCCATGCGGAGGCATCCGAGGGTGGAGGATGACTAAGGAACAACTCCCAGGAGGTGGGACCGTGTTTGGAATCGGGCGGCGTAGGAGTCACGGGCAGCTCGCGAAGGCGGAGCTGAACCAGGGCATCGGTCACCTGAGGCAGGCTGCGGCCTACGCGGCGAAGGGTACCGGCGCCACGGTCGGCCCGCGGGTCCGGGCAGCCCGGGGTGCCGTCGCGCCCACCGCGATCATGGTCCGGGACCGGGCGTCGAACGGCCTCGCCTCGGCGGTCATGGCGCTCGCGCCGCTGGTCCTGGCGATGCGCAACGCCCAGGCCGAGGCCGCGGGCAGGGCGGTCGCCGGCCGGAAGGCCGCCGCCGCGAAGCAGGCCGCGGTGAGCCGGAAGGCGAAGGCCAGGAACCTGAAGGCCGCCAGGAAGAAGCAGAAGAAGAAGTCGCCGGCCACGATGGCCGGCCTGCTGGCCGCCGGCACGGTCGCCGGACTGGCCAGCGCCATGGCCATGCGCCGCCGCCGCGAGCAGCTGGAGTGGGCCGAGTACGACCCGACCGGCCGGTTGGAGCCGATGCGCGAGGACGTCGACACGATCGTGGTGGAGACGCCCGACCCGAGCGCGAAGGTGACCCAGGCGACCGGTGCGGGCAGCTCGGCGGGGGCCGGGGGCGGCAGCGCCGCCACCGCGACGTCCGGCAGCCAGCCGGTGATCCAGCCGACCGACCAGGTGCCCTCGGTCGCCGAGGGTGCCCGGGACGTCTCCGGCCGCCCGGCCGCCGACGTCACCAAGGCGCTGAACAACGGAAAGAACACCGCCAAGGCCAGCGGCCGTCGCTGACCGCAGCGGGCACGGAGAGCGCCGGCGCGCCGGGGTACGCCCCGCGCGGCCGGCGCTTCCGTCCGCCGGTGCCGGCCCGCCGTCGGCGGCAGGCCGACCCGGTCACAGCCAGCCGTTGCGGCGGAACAGCCGGTACAGCGTGAACGACGACACCAGCATCAGGGCCCAGACACCCGGATAGCCGTACGTCCAGCCCAGCTCCGGCATGTTGTCGAAGTTCATCCCGTAGATGCCCGCGATCGCGGTCCACACGGCGCCGATCGCGGCCCATGCAGCGATCTTGCGCATGTCGTTGTTCTGGTCGACGGTGACCTGGGCCAGCCGCGCCTGGAGGATCGAGTTGAGTAGATCGTCGTACGAGTTGACCTGCTCAACCGTCCGGCTCAGGTGGTCCTGCACGTCCCGGAAGTAGCTCCGGACCTCCTGCGGCACCTCCCGGTTGACCTGCGAGGTGAGCGTGAGCAGCGGGCGTTGCAGCGGCGCCACCGCCCGCTTGAACTCGACCAGCTCCCGCTTCATCTGGTAGATCCGCTGGATCCGCCCGCTGCCCTGCCGGTCGAAGACGTCGGCCTCCAGCACGTCGAGATCGTCCTCCAGCCGGTCGGCGACCTCCAGGTAGAGGTCCACCACCCGGTCGGTGATCGCGTACGCGACCGCCCACGGACCGTGACCCAACAGCTCCCGCTTCGCCTCCAGGTCGGCCCGGACCGGCGCGAGCCGGCAGGCGTCCCCGTGCCGGACGCTGATCAGGAAGTTCGGCCCGATGAAGAGCATCACCTGGCCGGTCTCCACCACCTCGGAGTTCTCGGTCAGCTCCGCGTGCTCGCAGTAGCGTGCGGTACGCAGCACCAGGAAGGCGACCTCGCCGAAGCG
Source organism: Micromonospora sp. NPDC007271 (assembly GCF_040634005.1). Lineage (NCBI taxonomy): Bacteria > Bacillati > Actinomycetota > Actinomycetes > Micromonosporales > Micromonosporaceae > Micromonospora > Micromonospora sp. NPDC007271. The sequence continues at coordinate 6,177 of NZ_JBEYER010000030.1, read as the reverse complement.
CTCCAGCTTCGGGCGCTGCTCGGCCTTGACCGCGTCCTCCACCGCCAGCTCGTGCAGGCCGAAGGTGCCGGCGATCTCGGTCATCTCGTCCAGCGTCGGCTCGTGCAGGCCGAGCCAGACGAAGGCGTTGCGCCGCCTGCCGGCGGCCGCCAGGGCGTCGGCGTAGTGCCACTCGCCGGACTGGCGCTCGCCGTCCACGTACAGGCCGCAGTCGACGACCCCGCTCCGGCCGGGCCCGCTCGACTCCGGCGTACGCGGGGAGCCGTCGGCGTTCAGGATGCGGGACATGGCGCGTACGGGTGCCGCCCAGGCCCGTGGCCTGAGCACCCGGCCGCCGTTCTGCCCACCGGTGCGATCGCCTGCCACCCGGTCTGTCATCTCTCGCCCCCCTCCCCACGATGCTGCGGCTTGCAGGTTACGCCGATCGGGAGGAATCGCAGCGCGGGCGAGCGCCGGAGCGACAGCGCGGCTGCGGCGGGCATCACCCGGCGGGCGGTGCCGTGGGTGGCGCCGGGCGGGCCGGCCGCGTCAGGGGGGTGAGGGGCGACACGGCCCACCCGGCACCTATTGGGGGCGGGAGTTCTGCTGCGCGCGCCGGCGGCACCGGCGGGGGCGACGAAGACGCCCCGCACGGCGGACCGTCACCGGCAGAGGGTGAACGGCGCTCGCAGCATTGTGGGCCGTCGGCCGGCCCAGCGGGAGAGCTGAGCCGGCCGGTATCCGCATACTGTCGGAAACCCGACAGAAAATCAGCCGCGAACGGCGGCCATCGCCTCCGCCAGCCGGCGGACGCCCTCGTCGATCCGGTCCGCGGTCACCGCGGAGAACGCCAGCCGGAGCGCGTGCCGGCCGCCGTCCAGGAGGAAGTCGCTGCCCTTCACCACCGCGACGCCGCGCTCCGCGGCGGCCGGGGCGAGCCGGTCCACCTCGACGTCCTCCGGCAGCTCCACCCAGAGGAAGTAGCCGCCGTCCGGCTCCACGAACCGGGCCTCCGGGATGTGCCGGCGCAGCGACTCGGCGAGCACCCCGGCCCGCTCACCGAGGGCCGAACGCACGGTGTGGATGGACCGCTCGATGTCTCCCGAGACGCAGAACTGGTGCACGATCGCCTCAGAGACCATGCCCGGCGAGATGTAGAGACTGGTCGCCTTCTTGGCGATCGCGGCGATCAGCTCGGCCGGGCCGATCAGGTAGCCGACCCGGACGCCGGGGCAGACCGTCTTGGTGAAGCTGGAGGCGTGCACCACCACGCCCCGGGTGTCCATCGACAGCATCGAGGGCAGCGGCTCGCCCCGGAACCGGATGTCCGCGTACGGGTCGTCCTCGAAGATCGTGAAGTCGTACTCGGCGGCCAGGTCGAGCAGCTCGCGGCGCTTCTCCAGGGACAGGGTCACCCCGGCCGGGTTCTGGTAGTTCGGGATGACGTGGGCCAGCCGCGGCCGGACCCCCGACTCCAGCAGCTTGCGCAGCTCGGCGGTGTCCAGACCGTCCGGCTGGATCGTCACGCCGTGGACCTCGCCACCCATCTGCTGAAGGTTGAGCAGGGTCCGGTCGTACGTCGGGCGCTCGACCACCACCGCGTCGCCCCGGCGGACCAGGTGGTCGAAGAGGAAGGCGTCGGCCTGGAGCGAACCGTTGGTGATCAGCACCTGGTCGGCCTCGACGCCGTGCTTCTCCGCGATCCACTTCCGCAGGGGCGGGTAGCCGACGGAGGTGCCGTACGCCGTGATGCCAGCGGGATCGGCGTCGAAGGCACGGACGGCGGCGGCCTTGAGCCCCTCGACATCAACAATGTCCAGCGAGGGAGCGCCACGGGCGAAGGAGATCAGCTGCTCGGCGGTCATGCGCACGAGCCTAGGGCCTGGTACGGCGGGTCCGACCGGCATACACGCGAAGTTCAACATGCGGGCGGCCGATCCGGCCGGGCGGGTCATGGAGATCAGAAATGGGCTCGGGGTCCGTCCACCTTCCGACCGACGCCGGCCCGCGACCACCGGCCGTCGAAGGATCGCGGGCCGCGGTGGCCGCCGGTGCCAGCCGAACGTTCGGCCGAGTGTCGCGGTACCCACGGCCCGGGTGACCGGGGGATAGTGTCGCGGAATACACCTGCCCGACACGGGCCGCCAGCAGGGAGGGTCATGCCGGCCGAGCGAGACCAGCAGCACGCCTTCGGGCAGCCGACCGGCCTCTGGCCGGGCCAGGACATCCCGCGCCAGCAGGGCGCAGCGTCCCTGCCGTGGCCGGAGGCCGCGCCGCCGGTGCCGCCGATCGAGGCCCGGTCGACGCTGCCGTGGCCCGAGGGCGGGCACGTCGCCACCGACCTCGACCACGACCAGTCGTGGGCCGGACCCGGTGGCCCGGCGGCCTGGGACAGGGTCCGGGAGCAGGAATCGCCGGCTCCCACCACCGCCCCGACCGGGCCGCCGCCGGGGGAGGACGCCTGGGCCGACGAGCCCGCCGCGCCCGGTGCCGGCGGTCCCGACCGACCGCTGCCGCCCCCGGCAGCTCCGGCACCGGCACCGCCCGGCGGTTCGCGGCGGCGCTGGCGGCTGGCCGTAGCGGCGGCGGTCGTACTGTCCGTGGCCAGCGGCGGGGTCGCCGTGGCGAAGCTACGCCCGGACTCCACCGACCGGCCCAGTGGGGCGTCGCCGCAGGCCGCCCGACCTCCGGCCCAGAGCCCGGTCCCGGCCGACGCACCCGCCCCCGCAACTGCCGGCCCGAGCGCCGCCGAAGGGCTCGGCGCCCGTCCCACCGCCTCGCCGTCGGCCACCACCGGGTCGGCCCAGGGCTTCAAGGGGACGCGGCTGACGTTGCCCGGCGCCTCCGTCGACCCCGGTAGCGGGGAGACCTTCGCGCAGGCGCTGGCCCGGTCCGACCGCACCTTCGGCCGACTCCGGGTTGCCCGGATCTTCTATCCCGGCCTTCCGCCGGCCTGGAAGGGCAGCCGGTCCGACGTCGTCGACCGGACCGTGATCGTCTCCTTCAAGGCCGCCCCGCAGGACATCAACGCCGGCAAGTACGACTCTCGGCTGGCCTCATGGTTCGCCTCGATTCCGCGCGACCACAACGTCTACTGGTCGTACTTCCACGAGCCGGAGGACGACGTGGAGCGGGGCGCGTTCACCGCCGAGGCGTACCGGGCCGCCTGGCGCCGGATCGCCGGGCTTGCCGCCCGGGCCAACAATCCGAAGCTCATCAACACACTCATCCTGATGTGCTGGACGGTCGACCCGAAGTCCGGGCGGAGCTTCAACGACTTCTACCCGGGGAGCGACGTCGTCGAGACGCTCGGCTGGGACTGCTACAACTGGGCGGTCCGGTGGAAGCGGTACGCGCCCCCGCAGGAGGTCTTCGGCCAGATGATCAGCAAGTCCCGGGCGCTGGGCAAGCCCTGGGGCCTGGCCGAGACCGGAAGCGACCTGCTGCCCGGCGACTCCGGCCCCGGCCGCGCCGAATGGATCCGCTCGATGACGGGCTACGTCAACGGGCAGCGGCCGGAGTTCGTGGCGTACTGGAACAACGTCGTCAGCAAGGGTGACTTCCGGCTGCTGGACCAGCCGAGCATCCAGGCATGGAAGTCCTTCTGCACGGCCTGACCGGGTGACGTGGAACGGGCGGGCGACCGGCTGGTCGCCCGCCCGTTCGGCGTACGGCTCAGATGCCCCGGCCGCGCTTGTGCAGCGTACGCAGCACCCGGTCGGCGTGGACGGCCCGGCTCGCCACCGCCAGGGCCAGGTAGGCGCGCGGCTCGCGGGGGTTGCGGGCCAACGTACGCCGAGCCCAGCGGAGCGCGTCCCGCCGGTTGCCCATGGCGGCCTGCGCGAAGGCGATCTGCCCGGCGACCCGGGCCTCGCCGTGCGGCACGGTCGCGAACTCGGGGTACCGGCGCAGCAGCCACTGCAACGCGGTCGAGATGGTCTCCCAGCGCTGTGCGAAGTACGACCGCTTGTGCCAGCGGACCAGCACGTACGGGCTCTCCACGTTCACCAGCGGGGCGTACCGGGCGGCCCGGAGCAGGAACTCGTAGTCCTCCGCGTAACTGCCCGGGATCTGCTCGTCGACCAGCCCGATCGCGTCGAGCAGCGCGGCCCGGCGGATCAGGAACGTGGACGGGTGCAGCTCGGTGAGCCGGTCGCGGAGCAGCGCCTCCAGCGACACCCGGGACCGGTCCAGCGAGCGGTCCACGGTCCGGTCGTCGTAGCTGACCCGGATGCCGCAGCTGACCAGCGCGCCGTCCGGGTGGACGTCGAGCGCGCCGAGCTGGGCGGCGAGCTTGCCGGGCAGCCACTCGTCGTCGTCGTCGCAGAACGCGACCAGCTCGCCGGTGGCCGCCTCGATGCCGGTGTTGCGCGCCCCGGCCAGCCCGGGGGTGCGGGTGTTGGTGATGACCCGGACCCGGCGGTCGCCCCGGTCCAGCTCGAGGGACCGGTCCGGCTCGGACTGGTCGTACACCACGATGGCCTCGACCAGGCCCGGGTGCGCCTGGTTGAGGATCGCGTCGAGCGCCACCCGCAGCAGCTCCGGACGGTCCCGCGTCGCTACGACTACCGAAATGCTCGGACTACTCAAGAGGACGCCTCCACGGAATCGGATCCCCGCTGGCCCAGGTAGCCGTAGCGGACTCGGAAGGGCAGCGTGGCCAGGCTGACCAGGGCACGGCTGCGACGCGGCAGGCGGGTACGCCACGCCTCGTCCCGGCGGACGGTCAGCGGCCCGTCGCTGAACCGCAGCGGGTTGCCGGCGATGCTGTGAGCTCGGACGGGCGACGCCGGGGGCGACGGCTCGGAGGTGAGGATGCGCAGCGCCTCCGGGTCGTCCGGCAGCCCGGCGAACTCCCGGAGGCGGCGTACGGTGCCCGCCGGGTCGGCGGTGAAGTCCTCGTAGCGCAGCCGGAGCACCTCCGCCCGGGCGGCGAGCAGGTGGAACGCGGCGTTCTGCGCCGTCCACAGCTTGCTCACCTCCAGCGGGGAGAAGGTGGGCATGAAGTCCTCGCCGTCGACCACCTCGGGCCGGCGCACCTGCTTGCCCCAGGAGTACGCCACCGCCCGGCTGTCCCGGACCAGGTGCAGCACCCGCAGGTCGAGCCCCTCGGCCCAGCGCAGCGCGAAGGCCAGCGAGGCGTGCTTGCTGGAGTCGACCACCACCCGGGCCCCGGTGACCGCGAGGGCCGCCCGGTAGATCCGGGTGTAGCGGGAGGCGTACTCCCGGACGTCGGCGAGCTGTGCCGGCGACAGGGAACTCCTCGCCAGCCGGGGGATGTGCCGGGTGCGGTCGACCCGGTCCTTGAGCGCCAGCATTTCCTCGCGGTCGACGGCGGACCAGCCACCGAAGGCCCGCTCGCCCACCTGCCGCCAGAACGGGCAGCCGGTGAAGCGTTCGCCGCAGCCGCACCGCTCGTCGGCGCCGAGCGCCCGCTCCCAGAGGTGGACCACCTCACCGACCGCGCACACGTCGGCACTCTGGGCGAGGAGCAGCTCCAGCAGCGTGGACCCGCTGCGGCCGAGACCGCCGACGAAGAGAACCCGAGGACGCTCCGTCACCGCCGCTGCCCTCCGACACGCTGGCGTACCCGGCGGGCCACCAGGTCGTCGATGACCTGACCCACCCGGGCCACCGCCTCGGCCCGCGGGTCGGGCCGGTCCGGGTCCGCGGCGAGAGTGAAACGGGACGGATCCGCCAGCCCCTCGTCGAGGGCCGCAACCAGCTCGGCCGCCGACTCGCAGAGGCGGACCAGGCCGACCGCGCCGAGGCGCCGGGCGAAGAGCTGCTGGTGGTTGTCGACGTGCTCGTCGTGCGCCGGGTCCCGGGGCACCACGATCGGCAGGTGACCGGTGCGGCGGGCCTCGGTGATGGTGGCCGGCCCGCCGTGGCTCACCACGAGCGTGGCCTCGGCCATCGCCCGCTGCAGCTCCTCGTGGCCGAGGAACGGGGTGGCCTCGGGCAGGCGGGGGGTGCGGCTGTGGCCGTACTGGAGGACGACCCGGACCCCGGGCCGCCCGGCGTGCCACCGCTCCAGCCAGTCCACCAGCCGGTCGAACCGGTGCACGTCGGTGCCGACCACGGCCAGCACGTACGGCACCGGGTCGCGGCCGTCGCGCTGCCGGGGGATCATCGCGCTCACAGCGCCACCTTCGTTCGCGACTGCGGGGCTCGCAAAACCGGCTCACTCCTCGCGCT